>JACPPH010000003.1 GCA_016191105.1 Candidatus Saccharibacteria bacterium | reverse complement strand
TTTAGCCACCAAGGTTACCGGGGATAGCAATAATCGCTATCAACTTCTGGCCAATGGCACCATGCAATGGGGGCCAGGTAATGCCGCTGCCGATACTTTTATGTTGCGAGACTCAGCTGCAGGGACGTTGGCGGTGCAACCCAGTGCCAGTGCCACACCTGCTCAAGGATTGGTAAAAGTATATGCAACCGGCAGTACGGGCAGTATTTTAAATCTTAGAGTTTCGGGCGGCACCATTGCTTCGCCCACGGCTACCCCAACCGGCACAAATGGCATAGGCACTATGGCTTTTCACGGTTATACAGGCGCAGCCTACTCAGCAGGAACAAGCGGTTTGGTGGGCTACCAGACACAAACCTGGACAGGCTCTGCCCAAGGTGCAGATATTTTCTTCTATGTTACGGCTAACAATACGACCAGTACCTCATTTAAGAGACAGCCACCAGCTAAAATTAGTAGTGCCGGGCTTAGTATAGGGGCTGTGGGCGCGGCAGGTAATAATGAAAAGCTAAAAGTAAATCCCCACACAACTATCGATAATAATGCTGTGGTTATTCTTAATCCCAGCGCCACCACCGTAAAAGGAGCTGTTGTGCAGGCGGTGGGTGGGCAGTCAGTCAATATACAGGGATGGCAGGATAGCAACGGTGTTGCCATGTCGGCGATTGATTCCACTGGGCAACTTGTATTGGGTAATACCTCTGGTCAAGCCGGCTCAGTCACTTTTGTTAACGGCAGCGGCAGCACAAACACGGCACTTGCAACGGCAACACTGAGTGCGAGTAGAATCATTACTCTGCCAAACGAAACCGGCACGGTTTGTTTGCAAAGCTCTAGCAGTTGCGGATTTGCAATTGGTAGTGGTACTGCCTTCTTGCAGGGTGGTAACAGTTTTGGCACAATAGCTAGCTTGGGCACCATCGATACCACTACTAGTTCTTGCATAGGTACTTGTGGGCAACCTCTTAGTATTAAGACAGCCAATACAACCTACATTACGACCCAAAGCGATGTCCTTAACACAACTTTTAATTGTACTAATTCGGCTGCTCAACTATGTCAGTTGGTCGGACAAAACGGTGCTACCATATCAATTAAGGGCGCTGGCACAAACAGTGAGCATTTTGGTGCTAGTTCGGCATCGGCAGGTAATAGTGGGTTAGCATTTGGTAATAGCGCTAGTGCCGGCTTTGCTAGCTCAATCGCGATTGGCTTTGGAGCTAGCACCACTGCTGCTAATCAGCTGGTGGTGGGTGACAGCACTAACGGCAGCACCACCAATGCCATAACCAGTGTCTTTATTGGTGCGGGTGTTACAAATAGCAGCCCGGGTCTAGGGATAAATTATTCGGCAACGGGGGGTGGTGGCAGCAGCTGCTGGCGGTAGTATTGTTTTTCAAACGAGCCCTGCTAGCGGTGTTTCTAGCTCAACTGCCAACACGCTCACTACCTATTTCACACTCAATTCGGCTGGTGTGTTAACGGGCTCTAATAGCGCTACCATTAGTGTGCCTGGCACTAATGCTACCAACGAAAACTGGGGCTCAGGTGCTTCGGCATCATCAAGCAACACGTTGGCGGTTGGCAACGGTGCCTCTGTGGCCAGTGGCGGACTGTCAGATAGAACTACGGCTATTGGTCGATTAGCAACTGGTGTTGCTAATGCTCAAAATATTGTTCTATTTGGCTATAACGCTGTGGATACTGGCGCAGCTGATAACAATGTTATTTTTGGAGCTAACGCTAAAACAACCGGTTCTAATAGTGTTGTTTTTGGTCCAAGCACTAACGCCTCAGCAGGCAGTGTTATTATTGGCCAGGGGTCAACTAGCACCAACACAAATGTAATTGTATTTGGCGGCGGTCAATCTGGAGTAGCCTCCACCACTATGCTTATTGGTACATGGTAGAGGCACGGGTTCAGCCATTGGCGGGGCTATTAACTTCCAAACCTCTGCCGCTGGGGCTAGCGGCAGTACTTTACGCAGTCTTTCCACTGTAGCGAGCTTTGCTGGCGGTACCGGTTATGCCACCTTTCAGAATACTGCCAATACGAGCAGTAGTTTTACGGCGTTTCAGGTCTTAAGCGCCGGTGGACAACAATTATTTGGTGTCGACACTGGAGCCAACACCAACGTCGCCAAATTCACTGGTAGTAATGGCACCAATCAATGTACTGTGGCAGTCGGCACTGGCTGGTCTTGCTCCTCAGACGAGCGGCTCAAGACCAATATTGTTAGCCTAGATACGCTGGGGAGTCTCGAAAAGGTTGGTGCACTGCGACCAGTCACCTACAATTGGACGGCCGAAGCCAGTGGCGACCGAAGCTTACAATATGGCTTTATTGCTCAAGATGTCGAACAAATCTACCCCGAAGCTGTCAGCACCGACCCCACTACTGGGTACAAGATGATTAACCAGGGTAGATTACTAACCTTTACGATCATGGGCTTAAAAGACGCTGCTGGCAAGATAAACGCTCTGAACACTGCTATTAACACCTCAAACCCCAGTGCTTTAACCATTACCCAACCAGCCACTATTAGCAAAGGCCTAACTGTAACGGGTCCAACTACTGTAACGGATCCAACTACTTTGAGTGGTAATGTGCAGTTTAGCGGCGGAGCGGAGTTTGAGGGGGTGGTTAAATCTACCGGCCGGATAGAGTTAAGCAAAAATAATACTGGCTCAACCACAGTGCCGGCTGGTCAAACCACTACTCGTGTAGCGTTTATGAGCAACTTTGCTAGCGCTCCTAATATTGCTTTAACTCCTCACGACTTCTTGAATACCAAATATCGGGTAACCAATGTAACAAATGCTGGTTTTGAGATTGAGCTCTCTTCTGCCGAGCAGACCAACAAGTTATTTGATTGGCGGGCATTGTAGTTAGAGTTTGTACGCTCAATTAAAAAACAGCCCCACGTTGGTGTAACGTAGAGCGTCTTGTAAGTTCGCCCCGGGGAGGACCGGGTAGACAAGGAATGTCCACCCGGTCCTAATACCCCGTTGGCTATAACTGCTTAGGCGCCAGCTGACAGATGCGCTGCCAGCCGAGCCTTGAGCTCGACCACTACCGGGTTGTTGTCATCCCACCCGGGCTGACCGGCATAGCCGGTGACTGGGTTGGGAAGCAAGTTGACCAACTCGTACGGATCGTCGGTGAGGTTGTAAAGCTCACGTTCACCGCCGCGGTACTGCGTGTACTTGTAGCACGGGGTGCGCACCGCACAGTCATCGCGAACTAGGTCGAAGTCGTCCGCTGAGGCGCTGCTGGGCACCCCGTTTTGGCTGTACTGATCGGTTCGCCAACCAGTGGTGTCACCGCGCATCAGCTGCACAAACGAGCGCCCATCGGCGGGCAGAGCTGTGGTGAGGCCGGTCAGCTCCAGCAACGTCGGGTAGACATCAACATTGCTGATCATCCGATTCAGCGTGCCGCCGCTGGAGCCTGGCAACCGCAGCATTAGCGGATTGGTTAGGCATTCTTCGTAGGCACACTGCTTCTTGGACACCTTGTGCGAGCCGAGGCCCATACCGTTGTCGCCCATGAACAAGATGATGGTGTTATTGAGCTGGCCGGTGGCGGCCAAGTTGTTGTACAGCTTCTTGAACTCATTGTCCAAGCCCACTTGGCCTTTAACGGCCTCCTCGGCATTGCGGGAGCCAGCACAGGTGTTGTCTCGGATAAAGCTGGGCTTATCCGAATCATCGGTGTTCAGTGCTCCCTTGCAATTACCTTCGCGGTAGTTGGGCAGATTTGCCGGCGTGGTCCACCCGCCAATGTCGGTCGGGCCGCTTGCACCAAGATGCGGAGCATATGGTGCGTAGAAGGTGAACCACGGCCGTCCGGCCGCTTGCTGCTGGTTGATCCACTCGATGGCACGATCGCCGTACCAGTAACTCGACCAGGTCGAGTTACCGTTCTGTGCAACTGTGAACGGGCCAGTATCTTGGTCGCAGTAGTCGAAGTTGTAGCCCGACGGGGCTGCTCTGTCTACTACCCAGCGCTCCCAGCCGGATGGTATTGGCTTGGCACAAGAGCTACCTGGATAGCAGTTCTTGTACTTGCCGAAGTAGCCAGTGGCGTAGCCTGCAGTGCGCCATGGTTCGGGTAACTCGCCGGCTTTCTCTGCCACACAGACGCCATTGCCATACTGGCCAGTGTGGGCGATGGTTTGCCCGGTCAGGATCGATGTCCGATCGGGGCAGCAGAGCACTCCCTGGTAGCGAGTTTGGGTGGAGTTCCACCACGACCCACCTGGCTCCGAGGCCAGGAACTTCATGTAGGCATCGACTGTGTCGCAGCGTACCGGGTTCGGTCGAGCTGCAGTGGCGTGCTGATCGCAGCCTTGGTCGTCGGTGAGCATCACCAGCACGTTCATACCTTGGCCACTTGGCACAATTGGTGGAGCAGTTGTGGTGCTACTAGTGCTCGAGCTGGTGGTGGTGCTTGGGTCGGGCGGCAGAACGATGATTGGGTTGCATGCGGTTACGACCGCAATCATGATCAACACCAAGGCAAGGAGGTAATGAACCCCCGTTACCCGCTTGGATTGACTGGGCTTCATGAGGGTTCTCCCCCGGTAGATGGTTGTTTTTAAGTTTCCGCTTTTGCCGCCGCATAGGGTGGCATTGCTAGAGCTCATATTATAGTACCTAGGCAATAGAATGTCAATAATTCCATGCCTATCTCTTAAGCCCTAATTGGTTGACAGCTATCCTGGCCTTAGGTAATGTAGAGGGTATACTTGAAATATAATTAATAGAGGGTTTAAGCTGTAATGGAAAAACGATCTAAGAACACCAATATGGTGTTGATTATTGTTCTGGGTGTACTCATAGTCCTGCTAGGTGTGGCCTCGGTCTATTTTTACTTGCAATATCAAAAGATTAAACAAAATCCAAATGCTGTCGCACAACAAGAAACCGATGTGTTAGTTAAGCAGGTTGGCAAGCTCATAACCCTACCTACCGATGAGACGCCAACGGTAGCTACAATAGTTGACAAAGACAAGCTCAAAGATCAGCCGTTCTTTACCAATGCTCAAAATGGCGACAAGATTCTGATCTACACCAAAGCTAAAAAGGCGATTATTTACCGACCCAAAGACAACAAGCTAATTAATGTCGGCCCGATCGCGATTAACCAAAACGCTGTACCGGTAGCAATTGTGAATGCTGGTGGCGATGTAGGCAGTGTTCAGAATACCCTCTCGAGTAAACTAGCCAACGAGGTTAGTGTAACCGGCACCACCGATGCCAAGAATAAGGCCAACGTTAAGAGCCTAACGGTGGTCGATGTAAGTGGCCAGAACGGCCAGGTGGCTCAAGATGTAGCTGCGGCCATTGGCGCCACAGTCGGTGCCTTGCCAGCTGGTGAAGCTGCGCCCCAAGGTGCCAGCATAGTAGTGTTTGTAAAGTAATAGCACATTCTTATATATAATAAAGAGCCTCGTTCCAGAGGCTCTTTTGGTTTAGTAATTATCAACTAATTTGGTAGTATAAAGTATATGGAAAAACAGCCCAGTGTCCACGACTTAGAATCTAAAAACTCAGCAGACTTAGGCGGAGAGGCAAAAGCAGGAGCGCCTCGACCCGAACTTAAATTCTTTTACACTACCCATACCCCCGACAATGCTAAGACGGTTGCGGAATCCATAGAGCCGACCGATATCCTAATGCTTGAAGATATCAAGGATAGCCAACAAGAAAGGGGGGTGTATCAGAATGCTCTCAACGATATTCTAAGTGGCAGAAGGGAAACTGCCGAGAGGGGCGAAGATAACGAAGATGCAGCATTTGATTAAGTATTGGTTAAGAATCTTAGGGGAAAGGTAGGGCAAATTGTCTTAATCGATGTTAATTTGGACAGCCCAGAAATTGCCCGGCTAAAGGAACAACGTGATAATGCTGACAGCGAAATGTCGCAAGCCATGGGGGATTTTGAAGACCCAAATTCAATGGTTGCAAAGCTTTCAGATCTTGTTGAGACGACCGCCAAATATTATCTTGCACGCGACCAAACTGTTATAAGTCAGTTGCGAAACGAAATAGATGGTTCTCCAGACGCGCTGAAAATAAGCATTATTCAAGGTGGCGACCACACGGCATCATACCACCACTTTTCTACCGATTCTAGATATGAAACAAATAGAGAATTTCTTATGGGATTCGAAACTCCCTCAGATACACGCAATAAGGTGATATACCCATTATTTAGCGAGTTGGTACGCTCAAAGATTTTTAATACAGATGCGGAATTAGATATCACGACACTAAAACGCGACATAGTTGCGGTATATATCGATAGGATATTAACTCAAGGAAGTGTGCCTGATTTTGTTATAAGTACGAAGGTTAGAAGCTGGTCTGATGATCAAATCACAAGGATATTGGATGGGCTTCATCAGCTAGGCAGCCAGTTAACTGAGGCCGATAAAAAATCTTCTCTAAGCAGCGACAAGGTGAAAGCACTGCGCCAGTTCATCATTTCGGCTCTTACCAACAGCTAAACTAGAAAACTCTTTACAAACAGATTAAAACTTGCTATCATTGGAAAGATAATTTAGGTAATCACATATGAGCATGCAAACATCCCAAGGAGGCGCCCACGCTATAAGATAGCACTGGCAGTTGTTTGTTCGTATGTGGTCGCCCTAAAAAGTGACCATTTTTTGTTTCTTGACAGCCTAATATGTTATTTGGGTAAAAACGAGCAATTTAAAGCAGTTTAGTATTTCTAAATTGCTAGCTAATTGTAAAAGAAATGAAAAAAGTTACTTAAGAGCATATGATGAATGCCTTGACGTGTTGTGCTGATGAAGGACGCAGAAGGCGCGCGAAACGCCTCGGGGAGCTGCCAATCAAGCTTTGATCCGGGGGTATCCGAATGGGGGAACCCAATACGAGTTATGTCGTATTACTCACATCTGAATATATAGGGTGTGTAGAAGGCACCGGCCGAACTGAAACATCTTAGTAGGTCGAGGAAAAGAAAACAAACGTGAGTCCCTTAGTAGCGGCGAGCGAAACGGGATCAGCCAAAACTTAGTTCTTACCCAGCAATTTCTGTGTTTGTTAACGTGTTATACTTTTGAATCATGTACAGCGTATATGTTTTAAAGAATACGCAGACAAGTCAGTTTTATATTGGTCAAACAAACAATATAAAATGAAGACTATCTGAGCATCAGAATCGTGGCCCATGGAAACTCATATATTTTGAAGCTTACCGGACTCGATCTCAGGCTATGAGACGAGAACGGACTTTGAAAAACTATGGAACGACATGGACCCGTCTGAAACAGCGTATAGAACGAACTTAGAAATGGCTGGGGTTCCTTAGTAATAAGAACGAGGGTTGCGAGATTGCAGACGACCATTTAACACTGTGCAAATTTTGTGCCGTGTTAAATGCGACCATCGATAAGGATCGAATGGATAAAGTTACAAAACAGTATGATTATTGGAAGGCGCCTGGAAAGGACCACCACAGAGCGTGAAAGTCGCGTACATTAAAACCTACTGTCTTTATATCTGCTCTACTCAAGTAGGACGGGGCACGTGAAACCTTGTCTGAATCTGGGAGGACCACCTTCCAAGGCTAATTACACAACACGATCGATAGTGCACAAGTACCGTGAGGGAAAGGTGAAAAGAACCCCGCAAGGGGAGTGAAATAGAATCCTGAAATCATATGCTTACAATGAGTGGGAGCCGACTTGTTCGGTGACCGCGTGCTTTTTGTAGAACGATCCAGCGAGTTACTTTTCTAATGCAAGCTTAAGTCGCACCGCGACGGAGGCGTAGTGAAAGCGAGGGTTAATCGCCCGTCTTAGTATTAGGAAGTAGACCCGAAACCAGGTGACCTAACCATGGTCAGGCTGAAGCGTGGGTAAAACCACGTGGAGGGCCGAACCAGAGTATGTTGCAAAATGCTTGGATGAACTGTGGTTAGCGGAGAAATTCCAATCGAACCTGGAGATAGCTGGTTCTCCTCGAAATAGCTTTAGGGCTAGCGTCGTAAACTACCGTCTGGGGGTAGAGCACTGAATGGGTAGTGGGCACTTCGGTGTACCGCGCTCAATCAAACTCCGAATACCGGACGAGACTATTACGGCAGTCAGAACACGGGAGCTAAGTTCCGTGCTCAAAAGGGAAACAGCCCAGATCGCCATCTAAGGCCCCCAAGTCATAGCTAAGTGGGAAACGAGGTGAGATTGCATAAACAACCAGGATGTTGGCTTAGAAGCAGCCATGCATTTAAAGAGTGCGTAACAGCTCACTGGTCAATTGTGATCTTGCGCGGAAAATATAACGGGGCTGTAAGCTATGCGCCGAAGATGCGAATTCCATGCTTACGCATGGAGTGGTAGAGGAGCGTTGTGCGCGTGCTGAAGCTGTGGTGTAAACCATGGTGGAATGCGTACAAGTGAGAATGCTGGAATGAGTAACTATAAGGTAGGTGAGAATCCTACCCACCGTAAGACCAAGGTTTCCTGGGCCACGTTTATCGTCCCAGGGTTAGTCGGGCCTAAGCCGAGGCGAGTAGCGTAGGCGATGGACAACAGGTTGATATTCCTGTACCGGCATGGTTGTTCCCACACAAGACGCGGAGTGGTAGCGTGAGCGGATTTTTGGCTATATCCGTCCAAGCGCGTAGTCCCCGCCAATTTAGGGATTATAAAAATCTGTCAGTCTACATTATTGAAACATAATGATGACTTGGTAGTAAACATGATCTTTAAATTGGCGGGGGTGAAACGCAAATGAAACGAGTCTTAACGACTTGAATTCGCGCAAGCCAAACTGACTAGAAAATTGTGTGATTAATAAACCAGGCCGCCCGTACCGATAACCAACTCAGGTGGTCGGGTCGAGTAGACCAAGGTGCTCGGGAGAACCCTCGTTAAGGAACTCGGCAACAAAAGCGACCGTAACTTCGGGATAAGGTCTGCCCCGCCACATTGTTTACAATGTAGGCTGGTTGCTTAAGTTCAAAAACAAAATGCTTTTTGGACTGCAACTCCACACACTTTTGTAAATAGTGTGGCGGGGCCGCAGCAAAAGAGCCCATGCGACTGTTTACCAAAAACACAGGTCTGTGCGAACACGAAAGTGGATGTATACGGACTGACGCCTGCCCAGTGCCGGAAGGTTAAGGAGCGGTGTGCAAGCACCAAACTGAAGCCCCGGTGAACGGCGGCCCTAACTATAAGGGTCCTAAGGTAGCGAAATTCCTTGTCGGGTAAGTTCCGACCCGCACGAATGGCGTAACGATATGGGCACTGTCTCAACGAGGGACCCGGTGAAATTGCAATAGCGGTAAAGATGCCGTTTACCCGCACCAAGACGGAAAGACCCCGTGCAGCTTTACTACAGCTTGGCATTGAGTCTGGTTTTGTACTGTGTAGCATAGGTGGGAGACTTTGAAGTATGGGCGCTAGCCCGTATGGAGTCGTCAGTGAAATACCACCCTGTATATGACTTGGCTCTTACCGTGTCCGTCATCTGCCTATTCGGTTAAAAATCAATGGATTTTTAACCGTGCGCTCATCGGCAAAAGCCGACCCCAACAAAGTTGGGGCAAGTTCGCTGTTTAATCGCAGAAAGCAAGCGCAAGAACGAGTAAGTAGATGCCGGACACGGAACAGTGTCTGGTGGGTAGTTTAACTGGGGCGGTTGCCTCCTAAAGAGTAACGGAGGCGTTCAAAGGTTGGCTAGGTTCGGATGGAAATCGAACCGATAGTGTAAGAGCATAAGCCAGCTTGACTGCGAGGCCTACAAGCCAAGCAGGTACGAAAGTAGGATCTAGTGACCCACTATATTTAAAAGTGGAATTGATAGTGCTCAACGGATAAAAGTTACGCCGGGGATAACAGGCTTATAGCGCCCAATAGTTCACATAGACGGCGCTGTTTGGCACCTCGATGTCGGCTCGTCTCATCCTGGAGGGGCAGCACCTTCCAAGGGTATGGCTGTTCGCCATTTAAAGAGGTACGCGAGCTGGGTTCAGAACGTCGTGAGACAGTTCGGTCCCTATCTGGTGTGGGCGTTAGGAAATTTGCGAGGAGTTGCTCCTAGTACGAGAGGACCGGAGTGAACGAACCTCTGGTGTATCGGTTGTGCCGCCAGGCGCAGTGCCGAGTAGCTACGTTCGGACGGGATAAGCGCTGAAAGCATATAAGCGCGAAGCCTCCCTCAAGATTAGATTTCCCCATTAGACTCGCAGAAGACTACTGCGTTGATAGGCACCAGGTGTACGCACAGCAATGTGTTTAGCCGAGGTGTACTAATAGTCGATTGACTTTTTGTGTTTCTTTTTGCAAAGACACTGCTGCAAAACTTGCTTTCGAATTCAGGACAGAAGCGTTTTTGGCGAAAATTGATATATTTTGTAAGGCGTAGAGGTATCTACGTTGAGAAAAATATATTCAATTTGCAGTCGGAACGGACTATTCTGAAACGGAATGAAGTTTTGTGGCAGGGTCTTATAGCTAGCAATTTGGAGATATTTATTCTCCAGCAAGTTTATATCCAAATACAAATAAATACTTCGAATTTTCGAGGTAGCGGCTATATTTGTAGTCGTTTGCCTCGGAGATCCGATTTATTTTTAAACAACTAATTTGTTTAATCCTGGTGTCTATGGCGAAGGGGGTACACCGGTTCCCATCCCGAACACCGCAGTTAAGCCCTTCAGCGTCGATGATACTCTACCAAAGGGGAAAGTAGAACGATGCCAGGATTAAGTAAATTAGCAAAACCCAGTCCTCAACCAATCATAGTTGTTGCTAAAAAGAAGCCGTTAAGCTTCTTTTTTGATATACTTGTAATCATGGAAAAAGAGCCAAGACCCCCTTCTTAAAATGGAGAATTTTCAGGCGGCAACATAGAAAAAAATGAAAAGGAATATGCCGGGCAGTTTGAGGTATCAGTCGATAAGGAACTTATAACCCAAGCAGAACTTCCAGACCAAATGAAAGACTGGTTATTGCGTTTGCCCGAAAAACTAAGCTTTGATGAACAGGTAACACTTATCGTTGGCCCGAACGGCTCTGGCAAGACCCAGTTTGCCAGGGCATTAATGGAAGCTATTGCTGTTGTCCGTAACGCCCATGTTGATGAAGATATTCCCATACACAGGCAGACAATCGAATTTAACGAAGATTCTCCTGCTGCAAAGCTTTTACCTGCATTGCAAGTTGGTGTTCCTCGTGGTGAAAATCGCGGAGCACACCCGACAGATATTGACGGTGCAGAGATAATACACGAAACAAAACGTTGGGCAGAGCAAATGTACAGGGATGCTCGAGCCGGCCACAATATTGATAGCAAATATACCCACCGAAAATCTACTCGTCAGCTTTTTGAGCAAGCCCTAGAAGATCTAAGAAGGACACGGATTGAAAAGCCAAAACGGCCTTATCCAAGCGGTGCTCCTTCTGAATACCCCGACGTACTTGTAGTGCTCGATGAGCCAGAGCAAGGGCTTGATCCTGGTGGTCAATTGGGTCTGCCAGAGGCGGTCATTAACTTTGTTGATAAAACCGATACTCTATTAGTGCCAACAAACAATATCGTTTTGGCCCGAGTTTCTGATCTGCCACGTTTGGATTTAAGTCACCCGGAGCGTGGTGTGCATCGACCTTCAGAATACGGAGAACTTTTAACGCTCAGGCTCCAGGCCTAGTTATAACTGCCATTACTACACAGAGGGCTTTTGTTTATTGGCTCAATCTGTAGTATGATACAACCATAAGCAATAAACCTATGGCCGACAACTCTAAAACCACACAGGCTAAAGCTCGAGCATCGCATGTTGCCCCCGGCGCTGTGCGTAAGTCGCGCTTCCGGCCTAGAATCTGGCACGGCCTGGTTTTGATTTTAGTTATATTAGTAATAGGTGTTTTAATAGTTAGACTCAGTAAGGCCAGCGGCGATACTATAAATCTCCAAGCTGCCAAAACTTTGCAGCCACCAGAAATTACACGCTACCAGACCCAATTTGGTGCTAGGGCAAGTACCAACACCAAGCCGACCGTGCCAGTCAGCGGCCAGGCAAACCTTAGCTATGGCGGCAAAGACAGCCCCAAGTTTGTGGCTTATTATGTCGACGGTAACTTGAAGGCCACTGAAAGCAACCCCCCCTACACCTATACCTTAGACACTACCGCTCTTAGTAATGGCCAGCACACCATTGCGCTTGCGGCCTACGATCAAAACAATCTAGTTATAAATTTGATACAACAGCGCGTTAATGTCATAAATGGCGGCCGCTTGCAAATGATTCAAAATAGCCTAAGTTATCCCTGGAAAGTGATTTTGGGCGACAACTAAGTTACAATGGTTTAAGATTCTTATGGCAAAAGCTAAGTCCAAAACCAAATACCAATCACGCAGCAGCTCTTCCAGTATTGGTGTGGCAACGTTGGCTCATGCTCACTATATTAAGTCCTGGCAAGTCATTGTTTTTATTGTTATTGTTATGTTTGCCGGCATTATTATTATTCGCCTAAGCCGGGCCGCCACTAGTGAGGTTACCAGCACACCGCTCACCGATGCCGAGATCCAACAGGTTGCCGGTGGCGCCACTATCGCTCAAACAGGCTCGCCGATTCCGGTTAGCGGCACAGTTATATTTGGCTATAACACTACCAGGCTAGAGAATGTTGGAAAAGTAGGTTTTTATGTTGATGGTACCCTGGCCGGGGTTGCTACCAAAACACCCTATAGCTTCACCTTTGACTCAACCAGATACAGTGCCGGGCAGCACACTATTTCGGCCATAGCCTTCGATACAAGTAACAGGCCGCTGGCTGCCGTCAAAAAAACCATTGCTATCGACAACAGCCCCAATCTGCTAAAACAATTAGGCAATATTATTACCTACCCGTTCTATGTGCTAACCGCCAGACCATAATTGTAATAATTTGTGCAGTGTATTATAATCAGTCCTAAATAACATAAGCGCTATAAAATGCCTGCTAAAAAAACAAAATCAAAATCTCGTACTGCCAAATCAAGCCTAAACAAGCTACACCAGTTTAAATTCCGTTGGTGGATGGCGCTAATACTGATAGCTGTAGTGGCTGGTCTAGGGGTTATTATACTGCGCTTTAGCAGAGCTTCGGCTACTAGGGTGTTTTCGGTGGGTAATGGTTTGAGTGGTATATATAATGCCAGCACCGTGCCGGCCAACCCCAGCTTTACAGCATATAGCTATGCCATAAACGTGGCCAACCGGACTTCGGCCGAGGCTAGCGATACGTATGGCAACATAGTTAGTAATAATGATGTTGCTAACATCGACCGGGCAGATGTAGAGGTTTGTTGGGTGTTTTACAAAACCCGGCCCGATGGAAATGCCGCTAATTATTATCTTCTAATTTTAGACTGGGGCGGCAACGAAGTTGCTGTTACTCAAGGTACGCTGTACGCGCAGGGAACAACCCGGCAATGCATAAGACAAACTATTGGCGCGCCTAATGGTAATTTGAACTATTTTTACCGCTTTTTGGGAGCCAACGAAAACCAGATCGATGTTGTGTCGGCCACACGTACGACGCTGGCGGTTTATCCAAAAGTCCAAGCCGCTCCTGGGCCCAACCCGGTTGGTGGCAGTAATCCAGCTCCGCCTGGAAACCCCAATATTCAGACTCTAAACTTTCCTGCCGGGCAACTAACCACGGTTTGTGGCTATGAAGCGGTAGCTGGTTACGCCAGCGTTTGTCCCCAAAACATTAACCAGTGGAGCTACATTGGCCTACTCGACGACTGGGTGGGCACCTGGGCTCAAAACCAAGCTCGTGGCGTTACGACCGAGCACGATGTGGGTTATTGGAAATGGGGTAATTTTTGCGCGGTCAAGAGCCGGGTTATAGGGGAGCCTAGACTCACCAAGGTAGACGAAAGCAACGGTGTGGTACATTTTTACTTGGTGGGCTGCCCAACTGCGAATTCGGTCTATAGTTTTAAGTTGCAGAATCGCATGGCCAATCGGCCGGCCGAAACACCGCGAAATCCCCAGGGCAGGCTGTACATTACTAAATACGGTCCCAATGGGCCAGTGCCTCCCAATGGCTACCTCAAATCAAACCCCGGCACCGCACCTGGCAACACAGGAATTTGTATTAAAAACAGAGGCGGGGTTACTTTTGCCTGCGGTGGCAGCAATCCATTTGTAGCCAATGGTATTTTTGTAAGCGATAATCCCTACCAGGCTTATACCACCGCGCCGGCAGGCTGGAAAATCACCAGAGTGATGGTAAATGGCGTGACTAAATATGCCGGCAATATTCCTACGGCCTTTGCTCTAGCCAACGCTGTAGAAAATCAAAATACCTTTATTGATTTTTATTACGATCGCCAGTAGGTTATAAAATAGCGGTAATGTCAAAAAAAACCAAAACTACTAAACCGCCAAGGTCGAAATTTCGAATTGCTAGGTCTGGGCTAAACAAAAATCATCAGCTTAAATTCCGTTGGTGGATGGCAGTTTTGTTGGTGGGGGTAGTTATTGTTGCCGGCATTGCCGTGCTGCGGTTTTCGCGGGCTAGCGCCGGCTCGGCGCCCAAAGGGCCGGTCTATTGGCTGGGCGACTCGCTTACTACTGGTCTGGTTGTAGATGGCGGGTTGGCACAAAAGCTTCAGAATAATGGCTATAGCCCAGCTTTTATTAACCAAGATCCTGGTCGCTCAATCAGCAAGGGTGGCTTTGGCCAGCAAAGCGCGCTGGTGGCTGTTGATGCCAACAACACCAATGTTTGCGGGTCTGAGCAAACCAAGAGCAATGCCACTATGAACAACTACTGCCAAGCCAATGGCGGTGTTTACAACCCCGTAAAAGATGCCAAAACCATTGTGATATTTTTGGGTACCAACCCAGAAACCGGCGACACGAAGTGTTCTGCCAACGGTAAGCCATGCGACAATCTGGCCGAGCCTAGCATATTCGCCAATGCCCAAAAGCAGCTGATACAAAAGATTAGGGCTATAAACCCTAGTGCTCAGATTGACTGGGTCGATGTGGCGGCTCCCGGTAACAAAGCTTTGTCGTACCAGTCCGAAATGTATTTTCGCCGTAACGACTTTCCGAGCCAAGAAGCCTTTGACCAATGGTTTGCCAACAACTATACAGTTGGCCGCCAGCGCCTCCAGAACACTTTAAACACTATCTACAACCAGTCGGCTGCACTCAACTACAACCTAATTAGTCAGTTTAAGTTTTTATGGGGCAACGACGCCTCTAACAACGGCATAATACTTACCACCGACCAGAAAGACGCCAATAAAAACCTGAGCGACGACGGAGTACACTACTTAGCTTCTGGCTCGGCTAAGTTGGCAGACTACTTATTGAACTCTCTGAATAACGGAACTTTTGCACCTGGCTTGGTTGACGGTATAGCCAAAAAATTCTCTCCTGTAGTTCGGCCACAGCCTAGGCCGGTAGCTCAGACCCCGTCTGTCGCGTGCCAAGATCTAAAGATAGAACCAGTTACGGTAGGTGGTGGCCAGGCACTTAAAATGACAGCTACGGCCAAGCAAGTGGGCAGCTTGAATCCCAACGAGCTAGCTGACTTCTCGTTTTACTTGAGGGCCAAAAAGCCCGACGGCACTTACGACGACACTACGGTCGATGCCAAAGGCCGCCACGAGATTCAAGCCTGGGGCAACTCGCCAGATGCCAGCGGTGTTTACACAGTAGTACGACCACCCCAGGTAGACCCAGCAGGAACCTTTATTATGCCCGCCAACACAACTGGCCAAAACCAAACCTATCAGGTGTTTTTGCGAATATTCTGGCGCGGCCACAACATTGTATCCGATGCTTTTAGTGTGCCGGCTTGTGCCAAAGAGATCAATGTTCGACCACCTTTTAAGCGAACCAATCAATAGCCGGGCGCGAGTGTAATGCCGCAAAAAAAGTCTACAAAATCTAGGGTAGCTAGCTTTAGTGCCAGCAAAAAAGGCAAGTTTAAACCTAAGTGGTGGATGGTATTAGTGTTGGTGCTAGTGGTTGCGGTTGTCGGGATCGCAGTTTTTAGGTTCTCACACGCCTTTGGTGGCGGCAAGATCTATATTTATGGCGGCAACGACGGACCCTATGTGAGTTATGATTTTAATATAGATGGCTCGGTTAATCTAAAAGAATCGATTGCCGGCAAAGAGCGCAAAAACGTGGCCTTTGCCCAAGCTCAAGCCGTTGGTTTGCAGATGGTGCAAGATGCCCTGCGGGCTAGCGGCCAAGCCGAACAGGCCGATGCTATCAATCCAGGCAGTTTGCCGGCCGAGGTTCAAACTCAGCTCAACAGTGCCAATCAACAGGGCAAAGACGCACAAAATCAGAGCGCTAGCCAGCAAACTCCAGCCTTCCAGCCGCCACCAAGCGCCGTCCAGCCAAGCTCTGCGCCAGCGGCTCCATCTGCCACTGCGCCAGCACCGACTAGCCCAGCGCCTGCCAAGACCTACCCGGTGAGCGGTGTGGTTGATTTTCGTTTGCCGGCCGATATAGCCAAAACCGCAACCCAGGTAATATATAGGGTAGATGGCAAACAAATCGGCATTAGCAAGGCCGCGCCTTTCAATCAAACCTTTAATTCCACACGTTACGAAAACGGCAGCCACTTGCTGCAGGCCGAGGTTAAAAATGGCTTTGGGGCCAACAAAAACTATGTTTATGCCCTGCAAGTGCAAAACCCGACCGACTGGTGGAGCAAACTGGTGCAGAACTTTAGTAATGTTTTTGGGCAGTAGCAACTGTTATACTAGCTAGTGTGAAAAAGTACTATTTTTCTGAATCCCAAAAGATAGTTTTGTTAAGCATTCTCTCGGCGCTGCTACTAGCTGTGCCGTTTTTGAGCTACAATTACGGCTGGCTGATTTTAATTAGCTTTGCCCCTTACTTGCTTTTACTACAGGCTATTGCAAGTAAAAAACTGAGCCTTGCTAAGAAGATCTTTTGGGGTTGGCTACCGGGACTAGCTTCGATGATGATAGTTGTGGGCTGGTTACTGTTCTCTGATCGTTCACAATTGCAATTAAACCAGGCTTTTAGTCTTTTTATGCTGGCTCTGGTTTACGGTCTACTTGTACTTATTTTGAGTTTGCAGTACGTGGTTTTTAGCTGGTTGTACTTTCGCTGTATAAAGAACCCTTTAAATCCCTGGGTGTTTTTACTTATCCCAGCCTTTTGGGTGGTAGCTGAGTTCAGCCGAAGTGTGTTGTTGTCCCTCGTGACAATAGGCTCAGGTGGCAGCGTTGGTCCATACTGGAACTTTGGCAACTTGGGGTTCGCACTCGCTGTAACGCCTTTGGGGTTTGCAGCGCGAATCGTGGGGCTTTGGGGCATGAGCTTTGCGGCGGTTGCTATAAGCCTGGCTTGGATTTGGCTGTTCAAAAAGAAGTTTTTGTGGCCGGTAATTATCTTTGCGGCCGTTTTGGTAATTACAATGATAGGCTATTTTGGCTGGAAGACTACCAGTAGCAGTTTGAGCCTTGGCTACCTTCAATATGGTCTGCCTTTGGTAGACCATCAGCAGCTTAGGGCGGTGTGGCAAAAAGCAACTACAGAGGCAATAAACCAAGGTGCAAATACCGAAAAACCTTCTGACGTGCTAGTTTTACCAGAGTATTCAGGGATAATTGGCAGTAGTCTACTCACACCCAAGGCTGCCCAGGCCCTGCTGGCTCCAGTGCTTAAAAACAACGGAGTGGTGATTACCACTACCGAAGATCGTTCGGTTGTCCCGCGTAAAAATGTTCTAATAGCAGCCAACCAGAACGCCAACATTATTGGCAGACAAGATAAAGCCTTTTTAATTCCAATCGGGGAATACCTACCATATATTTTGGAGGTTGTTTTAAGAGCAGGTGGGCAGAGTAGTTTTGTAGCCAAGCAAAGAAACAATTTGTATGTGGCAAAGGGCGCAGCAAACGGCATGCCTTTGTTGGTTAATAACCTAAAAATCGCTGCCCAAGCCTGCTCGGGGGCGATTGCGCCAGAACTGTTCCGGCAGCAAGTACGGCAGGGCGGCAATGTTATGACAAACCCAGCCTCGCCCGCTGGGCTGTTAAAAGCAACTGTTTACCACGAGCAAAGCCTGCAAACCGCCCGCTTTATGGCTATGGCCAATGCCCGCCCGTACGCGCAAGGAGCTTTTGGTACTTACTCATTTATACTCAATAAGGACGGCAGTGTCGAGAAAATCAATCAGGACTTTGGCTTTGCCTACAAAAGTGCCACAGTGGGGGTGCCGGGTAGGCGAACCCTCTATACTATCTTGGGAGAATGGGTGGTTGTTCTTAGTTTCATTTTTACAGCTGCCTACTTTGCTTACTACATTAAGCGTAAAAAGTTTGACAACTAGCTTGGGTTTTGTCAAAATAGAACCTAAGTTTTAATAGTTACATCTTTAATAGGTAACGAAATGCCAGCAAAAAAGAAAGTTAAAACAAAATCAAGCGTATCCGGCAAAGGCCTCAAGGCCAAAGCCGCTGTGCCAGTATGGATGGTGGTGGTTATGGTGGGCTTGGTGGCCGCCTTAGGTGTTTTTGTTGTTTATGAGAGCTATGCAAGCTCAGACCCAGATTGGGTTCCCCAAGGATATTGTAAGTATTTTTTTGGCGGTCTTTTTTGCCGAGCCACGGACAATGGAGTGAAAGGAGTCCATGTTATAAAATACGGGCCTCTTAATATCCAATATGTATGTCCACCCCAGGCGCCAAATGAATTAGTTATGTGTATACCTGGTTCGTTTAAGTTTTTGTAGGCTACTCAGTCCTCAACGCTTCGATTGGATCCATTTGTACAGCTTTGGCGGCCGGTAAAACACCCGAGACCAATGCAATAACCAGCAGCAAGATAATTATTCCCAGCACTTGAGTTGGTGTGAATACTAGTGCCGAGCCGGAGTCGGCAAATATATCTAGCCGCTTGGCAATGAGTGGATTTATAAACAGGCTTAACACAAAAGCCAGAACTATGCCTAAGATTGTGCCAAAAAGCCCAATCCAGCCGGCTTCGACCGTAAAAATGGCAAACAGGGTGTGGCCACGAATGCCCAAGGCCTTGAGCAGGCCAATTTCTTGCTTACGCTCTAATATACCAATTAATTCGGTATTAATAATGCCAAACACGGCGGCTAGCAAGGTTGCGGCTGCAAAGGCAGCCAAAAACAGCTGTAAGCCGTTTATAACATCGGTTAAACCTTTGGCGCTCTCGGCATCGGTTGACACCGTAAAACCAAGTTTAGCGATGTTTTGTTTAACCACATCGACCCCCTCAATGCCGTATTGGGCTGGCACAACCACTGTTAGGCTGCCGTAGCCAACCTTGCTACTATCGCTGCTCTGAAAAGAACTGATTTTCGAAGCGGCCGACTCAGAGACCTGAAAATTAGATGGCAGAGCGCTGGTAATGGGCTTTTTGCTAACCGCCACAACCTTAAAGTTTTGGATCCGGCTGGCTAAGCGCTCACGATCGAAATAGGTAACTGGCAGGGTTTTGCCAATGGCGGTTTGAGCCGAACCCAAGCCCAGCTGGCTTAAAAAAACCTCGGGCACTATTATGCCGTCGACACCAATGCTACCACCTGCCTCGCCAGCTACAAGCTGCGGCTTGTAGATCGGGCTATATTGACTAGCACTAATAACAAATTTTTTGCCGTTGGCTTCTAAATACTCGAGGGTAAAAGGGTAGTTGCGAATTACTTGGCCCACCCCCTTGAGCCCCTCTATCTTTTTAATGTCGCTCTCGGTAAGCAATTTGGGCTCATTTTTGTTTTTGCCAGCCTGCTCGGCATTGTACTCCTGAAGTGTGGTGGCAGAAAGAAAACTGCTTTCGGGCTGCTTAGGGCTAACCTTAATAACCTGGTTGTTGAGCGAGCTAGCAACTAAAGTGGCGGCGGCTTGGCGGGCGCCCTCGCCCAGGCCAAAGGTAATCATGAGGGCAAAGGCGCCAATGGCAATGGCGCAAGAGGTAAGGGCTACTCGCACTTTGTTTTGCTTAATGCCTTCTAAGCTGCGTTTAAAAACGTCGGCTACTTTCATATCACCACAGCCCCTCAACCTTGGCAATTTTGCCGTCTTCTATCTCTACCACCTCATTACACTTTTTAGCCAGTTTTAGGTTGTGGGTAACCATCACCAGAGTGCTACCCAGAGCCTCGTTCATGGCAAAAAGCAGTTCCTCTATTTGGGCACCAGTTTTGTCGTCTAAGTTGCCGGTCGGCTCATCGGCAAACAGGTAGTGGGGTGCATTTACCACGGCCCGGGCTATGCAAACCCGTTGTTTTTGGCCGCCGGAGAGCTCAAATGCTGGCCTTTCGGCAAAGTCTTGCATCTGCACAAAGCCCAGGGCCTTCATGGCGTCGGTGCGGCGCTCCTCGAGCCCAACACCGGCTATTTCTAGTGGCATGGCTACATTGCGCCAAACTGGCTCTTTGGGTAGCAAAAAAAAACTCTGGAACACAAAACCAATGTAGCGGTTGCGCAATCTGTCTTTTTCTTTTTGCGAAAGCGCATCTAGATCATTCTTGCCCAAAAGCACTCGTCCAAAATCTGGCGTATCTAACCCAGAGAGTATGTGCATGAGTGTGCTCTTGCCCGACCCGCTTTTGCCAATAATGGCCATGCTTTTGCCGGTTGGCACCATAAGCGAGACGTTTTGCAAGGCTAGTTGCTCCACGCCATTGTATTTATATTTTTTCGAAACTTTAATAGCTCGTATCATAATGTTCGTGGCCACAGCTTTAGTTGTGCCAGGTTAAATTATAGCATAAGCAGTAAGTTTTTTTGGTTGAACGATTCGGTTATACTATAGCTAAATGAAAACACAGGTCAAACGCTGGTATAAGAAACACAAACCAGCCTTAGTTGCTGCTGCCCTAACGCTCTTAAGCATAATTGGCTTAAGCCTACCCTTTTTGGGCTATAACCTAGGCTGGCTTGGCCTGGTGGGGCTTTTACCGCTGCTTTATTTACTGCAGTATCTGCAAAAACACGGGGAAGTTAAGGCTTTGGGTTTTTGGTGGATGGTTGGCTTTGGTTCTCAAGCCATAATTTTGTTTTGGATGCTCCAAACCCAGCCGGAGCGCTGGGCCGGCACTAGTGGCTGGACTGCTATCGGCGGGCTAGTGTTTGGCTATTTGGCATTTGCTCTGGTGCTGTCGGTTGGGTTTGTAGTAGCTGGCTGGCTCTACAAACTCACCAAATCTAAGCTCGACAACCCCTGGGTATTTTTAACCTTGCCAGCGGCTTGGGTAATTGGGGAGTTTGTGCGTAGCTGGCTGTTCTCGGTTATTTCGAGTGGGCCTAACACCACGCTTGGGCCGTTTTGGAACTTTGGCGCGCTAGGCTTTGCAGCTAGTGTAACACCATTGGTATACTTGAGCCGATTCGTTGGCTTGTGGGGGCTAAGCTTTGCAGTTGTTGTGGTGAATTTAGCCGTCTTTTGGCTGCTGCACAAACGCTGGAAGCTACCAGCTGTTATTGGGTTTGGGTTAATGCTTGCAACTGTCCTGTCCTGGTTAATTTATAAAGACGCTAGCTCTAAGTCTATAAGTGTTGCGGCTGTACAGCTTGGCACCAACGATTCGCTACAGATTGGTGGACTTGATTTTCGGCAGGGTCTGTTTAAGCTATCGCAAGCAAAACAAGCTGAGGTTTTGGTATTATCAGAATACTCCGGTATTTTTGCCGAAGACAAAAGCCAGACCGATCAAGCTCTGGCTCACAAACTGCTAAGCAGCGAAAACGCCCCCATAATTACCTCAACCCAAACCCAACCGGGAGCGGATAGCACAGAGCGGCGCAATACCTTAACCGTGTATAACCCAGAGGGCAAGATTGTGCGAGAACAAGACAAGCAGTTTCTGATCCCCATCGGCGAGGCTATGCCATACGCCTTTATTTTCTTACTTAAAGCTATTGGCCAAGGCAAAGTTATTGATGATCAGTTTCAGAGCCGCGAAGTAACCAGAAGCCCAAAGCCCGATACGACCTTTGAATTAAATGATCTCAAAATAGGTGCGCTGGCTTGTTCGGGCGCGATTGGGCCCGAACTATATCGGAGCCTAGCGGTTGGCGGAGCTCAAATACTAACCAACTCGGCTAGCTTGTCTATCTTTGCCAAGGCTCCAGCCTATCACCAGCAAGCCCAGCAAATGGCGCGCTTTATAGCCGTAGCCAACGCCCGACCGTTTGTGCAGGCCACCGACGGTAGCTATTCGTTTATAATTGATCAAAACGGTAGCTGGCTAGCCAAAAGTGGCCAACAAAACCTGGAGCTGTTGGTTGAAAGTGTAAAACTTAATAACACCAAAACTCTCTATACCCTACTGGGCGAATGGGCAGTGGTGGCCAGCGCTGGCGTCTTGGTGGTAGCGGCCGTTTACTCAAGGCGCAAGCTTGACAACCATAAGCGTAATAGCTATACTAACGGTTAGAACAATCTAATTTAAAGGCTATGTAATGACTGCCAAAAAATCTAAGACTGCCAAAAAAAGCCTAACAAAGAACACCTCTAGTTTTAAGTGGTATATAGCTATTATCTTGGTGGCTCTAGTTGCTATTGCAGGAATTATATATATGCGCTTTAGTCGGGCTGCTGTCACCCCTAATCCTGTTGTCCCTGGCAGTGTAACTGCGCGCTACGACGGCTACAGTGGCGGATATGACTACTATACACAGTATGTCAGTGGTTCGTCTCAGGGAAGTAAGCCCTACCGTAGTTTAGGCGGCGATAAGGTTGTGAATATAGCGGGCTCGACCCGTTGCTATCAACTTTCACCTGGATTTAAATATGGCTGGGTTAATATGCAAGAGATTGGTCTTGGGCTTTGCTCTGGCTAAAGCTTAGGGTTCTTACCTAAAACTTAACCACAAGCACTTAAAAAGTGTTGACATTATAAGCATAAGCTGGTAAAATGCTTATCGTTAAATAAATTAACCAAGAGTTTGACACTCTTGGAGGGTCTCCTAGTAAAGCAGGTGAAGAGTTATAAGTCAGACTCCTTTGAATAAACCAAAGGAGGTCTTATGGCCGGAACAAAAGCTGGCGGCAAACTAGCCGCTGCTACCAACAAAAAGCGCTATGGCAAAGAATTTTATGTCAAAATTGGTGCTATGGGTGGCAAAAAGAGCGTGGGTGGTGGTTTTGCTGCCAACCCAGAACTAGCTCGAACTGCAGGTCGCATAGGCGGTTTGCGCAGTCGCAAAACAGCCAAGGCTTAAGTGTAGCAGCAGTATTTTCAAAAAAGCTCCAAACACACGGGGCTTTTTTGATTTAGGCTTCGACTTGAATCAATCGACGCACCACACGGGTGTCGGTGCGCTTACTAACTCGCCATTTGGCAGAACAAACAAAGCAACGAAATTCAGCCTCGTCGTGTTGTAAGCAAAAGTTCTGGCAAACTGGGCAGGTAGCGCGCTTGGTGAGCCAGTTGTCATAGGTCGTAACGCAGCTTCGTATGTAGCTTTCACTAGCATCTACGCCATGTTTAGCCGCTAACTGTCGGGTTTTGTCCCAGGCGGCTAGCTCCATCATAAGCAGTTCAATATCTGAATTGTAGTGAAAGTGTCCCAGCAGACAGTGGCTGATCTCGTGTAGCAGGCTGAGTTTGCCAATCGAGGTAGGCAACCGTTTGCCGTCGTAATAAATCTGGTCTTCAGATGCGTCGTAGGCAAAATAGCTGCTATCTACAAAAGATAGCTGCGGAAAATGCGCTATGATTTCCAATTTTTGTTCCCCCCTCCATTTACTCTTAGTATACGCTCCCATGCACAAACGCCACAACGGCTTTTAGGTAATTAATTCAGTACTTAACAATAGCGCACCTAAGACGGGGGCGTTTAAAATGTGTTTGGCCGGCACAATTTTGGGTGGTGGGTAGAGCAGCGGCATGCTGTGCAAATTTTGTTTAACGTGCCTAATGAATTTTTTGTGGTTGAGGCTAAAACCACCGGCCAGCACCAAAGCTTCGGGGTTGACTAGGGTAATGATGTTGTAAAACCCCAGGGCTAGTTCGTGGGCAATTATCTCCCAGCTGGCAGTATCGTGATCGTGGATCTCGGCTGCAATCGCGCCAAAGCGCCTTACAACCGCCTGGCCGCTGCAAAGGCTCTCAAATGTGCCGATTCGCCCTTCAACCGCCTCCAGGCTTGGCTCTATAATCATACGGCCACCTTCGCTGTTGTGTGGTGTGGGCAGTGGCTGGCCTTTTACCATAATGGCCGTACCAATACCGCTCGAAATGGTTATGTACACAAAAACCTTGAACGGTTTGCCGGCACCATATTTGGCTTCGGCCATACCGCCACAATTAGCATCATTTTCTATAGCCACTGGGCACCCGAATGCCTTACGTAGTGGCTCAACTATCCTAAGATTGTGCCACGGTATGTGTGAGGGTGTCAGAACCATGCCGCGCCTTTTGTCTATAGGGCCGGGAGAGCTAATGCCAATGGCATCGATTGGGCTACGACCACAGACCTCCCTCACGGCCTTGATTAGGGTTGGGCCAACAGTTCTTTGGTTGGTAGGCGTGGGGAATATATGTTCACGCTCGATTTTTTTACCCAAGTGCGAACTAGCTACATGAATCTTGCTGCCACCAATGTCTATGCCAACTAGCATAAGAATATTATAAAACAACTGCTTAAACTTAGGAAACCAGCTAATTAATTGGCTGCTTATGCTTGTAGGCCTGTGTTGATTAGCCGTACAATTAATGCGTAAACAACTATGCACAAACCAACTTTAATTAAACTTGCTGTCGGTGTAGTTCTGATAGTTGCCGTAGTGGCAGCGACTTTTTGGTATGGTAATATGCAGCGGGTCAAGCAAACCAAAAGTAACCAGAGCAGCAACCAAAGCCAGTCAAATACTCAAAGCAAGCAAGAACTAACAGTGCCAGAAGACCAAAAGCCTAAAGATCAGGCCAGCCAGAGCGGTTCTGCCAATAAGCCTGCCCAAACACCAACACCAGACCAACCAACACCATTGCCAGCGCCATCTACCACGCCACCGGCTCAATCAAGCAATAACCCAGCTTCTATGCCGGCTACGGGTGGCGAAACCAGCGTAATACCGCTTACAATCTTGGCGACTCTAGCCTATATGTACTGGCGCTCGCGCAAACCTGTTAAACCATAACTAGCTCTGCACCTTTGTAACATTTGGCTGGGTGTATGCAGACTTATGCCTAGGTTTAATTTTTTCGCTGGGCTAGTACTCTAGCCAATCTTCTAGTAAGTAGTTAATATCTGCTGGCTTAAAAATGGCGCCCCCAAGCATTCATCTTGAACAGTTTTGTTAAGGCGTTCTAACTGAGCACTGTCGTTTTGGGGTCTTACCCGGGTGCGATTTTGTATGTGTCGTGAGGGCTGGCCTGTTCGTTTATTGGTCATTTTACAGGGTTAACAGGCGACCATTTTGGTTGCAAAAGCCACTGGCATTACGCTAAACTTTACAAATAACCCGATACAAGGTATAGTTAGTAAGACGTTTAGGCCAAAACCTGGTGCTATGAGCCGGTTAGTGTCTAACGCTAATATATTGGCCAAAAAGCCAATAAATCTATACCTAAGGAGCAAAGTTAAATATGCAAAATCAAGACAATGCTGTAATGGCAGAGCTTTTGAGTTCAAATACGGTTCGTGCTCTCGAAGCCGAAGACGTAGTAGAGGGAGCCGTACTGAGTGTTGATAAGCACGAAATCTGGCTAGATCTAGGCGTCTTTGGTACTGGATTGGTTGTTGGCAAAGAACTAGAACACTCTAGCGGTTCACTCCAGGTTGGTGATGTTATTAGTGCCTCGGTGGTTGTGCCAGAAACCCCCGAGGGCTATGCGATTTTGAGTCTTAAGCGGGTGGCTAAAGAGAAGGGTTGGGACGTTTTAGAAAAGCGATTTGCCGACAAAGAAACCTTTGGCATAGTACCATTCGATGCCAACAAGGGTGGCCTCTTGATTGAGGTTGAGGGTGTTCGCGGCTTTTTGCCGGTCAGCCAGCTTTCGGCCGAGAATTATCCCCGGGTAACGGGTGCCGACAAAGACGAAATCCTACATCGGCTAAATGGGCTGGTAAGTAGAACGCTTATGGTGCGAATTTTAGATCTTGATCGAAAGCAGAATAAATTGATTGTGTCCGAAAAAGAAGCTCAACGTGAATTTACCGAAGGCAAGATCTCATCGTTTAAAGTCGGTAATAAGGTGAAGGGCATAGTAACCGGTGTTGTTGACTTTGGTGTATTTGTAAATGTTGATGGCATCGAAGGCTTGGTTCACATTTCCGAAATTGCCTGGGACCGCGTCGATAATCCGGCTCACTATGTAAAAGTCGGCCAAGAAATCGAGGCCGTGATTATTGCTATCGACCAAGATAAGCTGTCGCTATCGATTAAGCAGTTAAGCAAGGATCCCTGGATGTCGGAGATCTCAAAATACAAAGTTGGCGACACCGTTGCAGGGAAAGTTACCCGCATAACACCGTTTGGTGCTTTTGTGCAGGTCAACCCAATAATCGAGGCTCTGGTACACATATCAGAACTTTCAGAAGACCACGTTAGCGATCCTTCTAAACTTGTTAAGGTGGGCGAAACACGTAGTTTCAAAGTTATTGCTATCGAGGCAGAACACCACAAACTATCATTAAGCCTCAAAGCCGACAGCGTAAAACCAGCCAAAAAAGCAGTCAAGACCGAAGCTGCCCAAGAGACACAGGCGAGCGGGTAGAAGATCTGGGGCAAAGATGGAGTTTAGCCAATGAGCAATGTAGACCTAGCCAACAATGAAGCCAAACAACTAAATCTGCCCCAGGTTATTAGGGTCAGTGATTTTGCTGATCGCATGGGAGTAAGTGTGGCCAAGGTGGTGGCCGAACTCATGAACAACGGCGTTATGGCCACAGTCAACGAGCAAATCGACTTTGACACAGCTTCGATTATTGGGGCTGAATTTGGGTTTGAGATAGTAGCCGAGCCAGAAGGAGAGGAGCAGCGCCCAAACACCGGTAGGGTCAATCGTGACTCTAACTTGGCTCAGACCCGGCCACCGATTGTAGCTGTCATGGGGCATGTTGACCATGGCAAAACCTCTTTGCTCGATTCCATAAGAGAAAGCAATGTGGCGGCTGGAGAGTCGGGCGGAATAACCCAACACATTGGCGCCTATCAGGTCACAAAGAATAAGCGCACTATTACTTTTTTGGACACCCCTGGCCACGAAGCCTTTTCGGCTCTACGCGCTCATGGTGCTAAGCGAGCCGACGTTGCAATTATTGTGGTTGCCGCCGACGATGGTGTCAAGCCGCAAACCAAGGAGGCCATAGAGCATGCCAAATCTGCCGGTGTAAGTATGGTGGTGGCTATCAATAAGATCGATAAAGATGGCGCTGATCAAGATAGGGTAAAACAAGAACTGTCTGAGGCCGGTCTGACCCCAGATGATTGGGGCGGCGATACTCCTTGTGTGCCGGTCTCTGCTAAAACAAAAGCGGGTCTAGATAAGCTCTTAGATGTGGTATTGCTGGTAGCCGATATTGTTGACCCCAAGGCAGATTTCGAGACATTAAGTACGGGCGTGGTTATAGAGTCGCATTTGGACACTGGCCGCGGGCCCGTGGCCAGTCTGTTGGTTCAGAATGGTACTCTGCGGCCTGGCGACTGGATTGTGGCTGGCAATACTTATGGCAAGTTGCGGAGCATGGATAATTTTTTGGGTCAAAAAATTAAGCAGGCTACACCGGCCATGCCAGCTGTTGTGGCTGGGTTGAAAGACCTGCCAGCCTTTGGTGACTGGTTTGAACAAGTCCAATCCGAAAAGATTGCCAAAGACTGGTTTATTGCCCAGCAACGCAAAAACAGCACCAAGTCGCTAAATACTGCCAAAACAATGACTTCAACAGACATCTCTAAGGCAGTAGTGGATGGCCGAGTTAAAGAGCTAGGAGTAATAGTAAAAGCCGATACTCAAGGATCATTAGAATCTCTGCTAAACTCGCTAGAGCTAGTTGGCAACGACGAAGTTCGGGTTAAAATAGTTAGCTCAGGGCTTGGGGATATAACCGAGAGCGACATTAACGCTGCAGTCGCAGCTCACGCCATCGTGCTTGGTTTTAATATCTCGATCAACGGACCGGTTAATCAGCTGTCTAAGCGCTCGGGCGTGGACTTTAAACTCTACAAGATTATTTATGAACTACTCGATGACGTTAGGGATTGGTTGAGCAGCCTGTTAGCGCCCGAAGAAATTGAAACTGAGCTGGCTCAACTAAAAGTGCTTGGCCTGTTTAAAACCACTAAGCAAAAAGTTGTAACCGGCGGCAAAGTCATAACCGGCAAAATCACGCCGGGCTTGGAGCTCAAAATATTGCATGCTGGCAAGCAAGTGGGCGAAGGCAAGCTTTTGAGCCTTCAAAAAGATAAGCAGGCTGCTAAGGAGGTTACCGAGGGCGAAGAATGTGGCTTAGAGGTGGCAACTGCCGCACCGATTGAGCTAAATGACACAATGGTATTTGTTAAGCGTGAATCTCGCGCCCGAAGTTTATGAGTGTACGAACCGAGAAAATTGCAGCTACTATAGAGCGCCTAGCCGCCACCTACTTTCTAGAGTTACAGCCAGAACTAGGAGCTACGATTTCGGTTGTACGGATCGAGGTTAGTGGCGATTTAAAGCATGCCGGCTTGTTTATAAGTGCTCTGGGCAAAAACGAAGAACAGGCTTATAAAGGTATTTTAGAGCACCAAAACCGACTTCAAAGCATAATCGCGGCCGGTCTGACTAGTAAATTTACTCCAAAGCTCAAGATTGTGCTCGACCGTGGTCTGGCCGACTCAGCTCGGGTAAGCCAACTGCTGCAAAAAGACCAGGCTTAAATAAAATTGACAGGCTGTCCGGCAGGCTCTATAGTTAGGTTATGAGTAAAGCAGTTTTGCTTGTTGAGGACAACGACTTTATCCGCAACATGTACCAGCTTAAACTAGCCAAAGCTGGCTTAAGTGTTACCGAGGCAGTCGATGGCCGCATGGCTCTAGATAAAGTCAAACAGGCCAAGCCAGACTTAATGTTGCTAGATCTAATGATGCCCAACATGAACGGTATTGAAGTTCTAACCGAGCTAAAAAAAGAGAAGCTGTTGCCAGACCTGCCAGTGATTGTGCTAACCAATGTTATGGATGCTCAAACTATCGAACAGGCCAAAAGCCTGGGCGCCCGCGACTACGTTGTGAAGACCGACCTTACACCAAGCCAGGTCGTAGATAAACTCAGGCCATACTTGAAATAGCTTAATGACAATCATTAGGAAAGAAGCTTGGTATTAGAAGCGTAGCCGACTCTAAGAATTAATAACAATGATCTCTTCAAAGAACGGGGTCTTTTTTGTTTGTAGCAATCCCAGAATTTGATTAAAGCCAGCAACCGCTTCTTCATCACTATATTCGTTAGGGTCGCCCCAAAAGGCTTTGCCGGTTAGCTCATCAGAGAAAAGTTCACCCTTTGTTCTGGTAACGCTAAAGACATGAGCCAGCATATGGTCGATAGCTTCATTATCTTCGTTGGTTTGAATATAGACATCACCGCGATATGCAAACTCTCCCTCAAGACCAGACTTATTTTTCAATTCTTCGGCGGCTGTCTCTTCGACTGATTTGCCAAAATGAGTTTTGCT
The DNA here is from genome assembly GCA_016191105.1 of Candidatus Saccharibacteria bacterium. NCBI lineage: Bacteria > Candidatus Saccharimonadota > Candidatus Saccharimonadota bacterium. The sequence continues at coordinate 50,748 of JACPPH010000003.1, read as the reverse complement.
AAATGGCAGGCTAATCAAGCCATAATAGGGCTGGCGTCGCCAACCAAACAGTAGCTGCTCGCCTTTCGCATTTTTGCAATCTAGCATTACTACGATTTTCGGTTGGATTCGGCGTTCACCAGCCTGCAGGCTCATGCTGCTTACAAATGTTTTGCCTTTAGTTGTCAGCTTATATCCTGATTTAGACTTTTCAATCAGCTTTTCTTTAACCAGCTGATCTAAATGGTACATAAACATGTTGCCCTCAACATCGAGTGGCCTTAAATCCTTATATCGCCGCGTGTCGTGTGTGGCTAGATCGCGCAGTACATGTTTTTGGATCCAGTGCATCATGCCCCTAGAATACAGTAAACTAGCCCAAATGTAATTCAAATTAATTTGAATCAAAACGTTTTGCTGTTTTTGTTTGTTGTGTAAATTCAAAGTAAAGTCAGGCACATTGAAAGGATTTGCCCAATGGACCACGAAGCAAAACTCAAGCAGATCAAAAGGACGGCCAAAGCGGTAACTCAGCACGAGGATTGCGGCGGCTGGGGCACGAAAGTTCGCATGGGACTAACCGAGACTCTTGAAGATCCCTACGCTGAGGCTAGTCCTTGCAGCTGCCTCAAGAACCTTTTTAAGACAATCGGTGTTAGCTACAAAGGAAGGTAATATGTCTAGTAAGGACTGGCTTGGTAAGCCACATCAGCTGTACATTCCTCAGCCAATAGAGTGCAAGTTGGCAGACATGTTGCAGGCTGAATGCATGATCATGATTGAGCAATTGGGCGGAGAAGCCGCTGCGCCTACATTGGGGCTAGCCCCGTGCGGAGTGGATCGTCTTTGTTGGGAGCCCAAGTGGGATCTACGGGTAGCAGTGCGTGCAGCTGAGGTGCTAGAGGTGCCTTTGCTCGAAGCTGTTAAGGCGCTTCTGGACGAGCGCAGCTCGGAATAGCAATGTGCTGAGCAGACTTGGAGCTTTTAGCTACAGGTCTGTTTGGCTACAGTATTTTTCTAAACTGTTCTAAATCTTGATCTTCGGTTTCAAATTCAACGCCACTTGGGCTAACCTTTCGAAATGAAACAGGATTGGTATTGGCTATTTTATAATATCGAGTTTTGTCACCAGCATCTTTTTTAATCTTAATCTCAGCCAAAACACCATCGCTAACTTCGCCAAACGACCATACCTCGCCACTAATGCGCACTATGCTATTGTTGGCGGTGTAAACTTTTTCGCGCGGTACGCTGTCACCCCAAAAATATCTAAAAAGCATAAAAGGGTTTAGCGGAATCATGTGATTGTCCAGGCAAAATTGACTAATGTGCATTTGCCAATAAAAGTTGCGTTTGGAGTAAGCCGGGTAAACAATCGGATAGCTTTTGTAAAATCGCAAGCGAGGATGCCAGCGCGACAGATTTTTACCAGCCAGGATCCAGTCCCACATCCAGGGCGAAACATCTTCGAGCGTAACATCATCTACCTCAACCTCTTTAAACTCTCTAGGCGAACGGCTCTTGTGAAAGTAGCGTACTTTTTTGTTGGCCTTTTGGGCTAGATAAATCTCTACCAACACACCATCACTAACTTCACCAAAAACCCAAAGCTCGTCGCAGACTTTTATGAGCGAGTTGTTGGCAATCCTCATCAAGTCCTTATCTACCAGCCCGGCCAGGTTGTAGTCGAAATTCATAAATGGGCTAATAGGCGTACAGTCTTGCAATAATGCAAAGCGTGAAATGTCGGAACGCAAATAGAAGCTGTGCTTAGAAAACGAAGTGAATACAACCTTACTATTTTGGACTAGCTTTAGCGGGCTGTGCTTATAGTCTTTGCTCATTAAGACTATATTAGTACACAAACTTGGACTCAGCACTGCATACACTTTTATCGTGAGTTGGACGACCCAGATGAACACGACAGTCGTGAACGCAAACGCTCCGAACATGAGCTGCGCATAGATTCCGGCCTTGTCGCTGGCCGATTTCCCAGAACTACCAGCGCTTCGCAAGAACCAGCTTGCGCAAAGGGTCATGAGCACCATGACGCTATTCATGAGTCCGATGGATCCGACCGACCGGTAGCCGAGCACGCTGGTCACCTTGCTCTTGTCGTCAGGATTGACGCCGAACTGCCACAGCTTGATCATCAGACTGTCCTCCTGGCCGGCGATGGCGTGACTCAGCTCTCGACAGGCTTCGAGATTGCCTGGGACTGGGGCGATTTCTCGGGCTGGTTCTGGATAGTTGTGTACGGGATTGCGGCCATCGTGGCGGCAAGCTTCGGTGGTTGGTTTGGCGACGTCGTTTGCGCACATCGCATTAGGGCGCTCACCATGCCGACCCTAATGACTGCCCCGAGAGGCGTCAGTCGACGAGCAAGGATCGATGGTTCGGCTTCGGGCGAGCTGCCAGAATAGGCTCATTGCTCTACGGTTGGACGCGATCCAGCTCGATAATGATGCCTTCTTGCGAGCCAGGCTCGAAGTTGCCATCCGGTTCGTCGGTCTCCGTGATGGAGGTCACCCGCCATCGCGATTCTTCAACGCCCAGATCTGGGGAGCCTTCAATCGCTAGAATGGAGCCTTCGCGAACCTTAACTCGAATGGAACTATCATTTCCGGACTTTCCAACTCTAATCTCAGCCTCAAGTAGGCCACCATCCAGCAACTCCGCATCTCGTGGGTACAGAGTGGTGTGCCCAAGACGATTTACTCGATTCCCCTTTAGCGTCATATGATCCTTCATGCTATGTCTCCATTACGATTCAATTCTAACACCATTGCACTCGCCAAAACAAACGGCGAAAGGTGTCGAAGGACATCATCTCTGGGTGATCCGTCCCGTGCGGATTGCGCAATGTGACAGTACCGTCCGTTGCCATTCCTGTAACGACATAGGCGTGAGAGTCTTTGACAATGACATTCTTCGCCCGAGCGACGACTCGCAGCGGATCAGCCTGACTGCTCCGCTTGGGAGCGCTGGCGATGATCGGTGCACCCGAGTCGACAATCGCACGAAACTCTTCGTACCTGAGGTGAGCAGTCGGAGTCTGGAGACCATGCCGGCCCCATGATGGCGGCCTCCCGGGTCAAGCCCACCAGCGTATTGCACCTGGGCTCGCGTTTCTCCGGGAGGTGGCCGTCTCAGGAAGGAACTGCTCCGGAGATCAGGCCGGCTGGGTTTGGTAGCGTCGGGCGTCAGACGGTGCGCTCACGCGCCATCGCGCTTGTCGTGCCGCTGTAGCGGACAAAGAAGGGTGCGAAAGCAGCGATGGCTCAGACGGATCAGCCGACCTACTACGATGTGCTGGGAGTCGACCGCGAGGCCAGCGACGAAGACATTCGCCGGGCGGCGACCGGCGCCCAGCACCGCCCCCGCATCGACCGACGCCAAGAACGCGTGCAACAACATCGCCCCCGCGTACCCAAGTTTAGTCTAAAAGACTTTTGTATCCGTTAATAAAATTTTTGGCATCCATAGACTTTTTACCGGCCGGCTGGATTTCGAGAATCTCCAAACTGCCGTCTTTGCAGCCTAAGTGGAGCTTGCCATTATTAATTTCTAGCTTGCCCGGATCTACACCGACTTCGGAAGCAGCTGATTTGGTGACAATAAGATTCTGTCCCTGCCACTCAAAATAGCTTTTGGGCCATGGCTGGTAAGACCTAACCTCTCGTTCTAGTTGCTCGGCTGATTTGGCGGGATCAAGCTTGCCGTCGGCTTTGGTTAGCAGGCGAGAGTAAGACACATTACTTTCTTTTTGAGCGGTTGGCTTAACGTCTCCGCTCAGGTATTTTGGAAGAACTCCAGCAAGCATTTTATTACTTAGCTTTACAAGCTTATGTGTTAAAGTTTCTGTTGTATCTTCTGGGCTTATTACCAACTTTTCTTGAGCCAAAAGCGGACCTTCGTCGAGCTTTTCAACTATCAACATTAAGCTCACGCCGGTTTGTTTTTGGCCAGAGAGGATTGCAAAAGTTATTGGGTCGGCACCACGCCACTGCGGCAAAAGCGAAAAGTGACTGTTTACGATTCCTTTGTCGAACTTATCGATTACGCTTTGGGGAATAATTATGCCATAGTCTACAACCACACCAACTGAGCTTTGGAACGATTGGGTGTCCAAAAGTTGAGCTAGTTCAGCTTTATTGGCGAACGCGTGAAGTGGAAGCTTTTGTGCTTGCGCGTAATCTAAAATCTCTGCCTTATGACTGCCAATGCGCGGCTTGGTAATAACCGCTTCAACATGAAAGCTGTCTTGCAAGGACTTAAGTGATGCTAGCGCGACAGGGCCAGCGCCAAAAAAAACAATCGAAGGCTTGCTCATGGCAGTTTTGGCTTGTCGCCTTTGAGTGGCCGCAGGTGACCGGCCTTGTCGATATGGAAAAGGTCTTTTGCATCAGTCACATGATCGAGAAAAATAACACCATCCATGTGGTCGATCTCATGCTGAATAACCCGGGCGGCAAAACCCTCGGCGCTTAAGCGGATTGGTTGATTGTTGGCATCCAAAGCCTTGACCTTGATTTTTAGGGCTCGTCGAACCCGGCCATAAACTCCTGGCACGCTCAAGCAGCCCTCTATGTCGACCACTGTTTCACGGCTGATTTTTATAACTTCAGGATTAATAAGGGTTGTAAATGTTTTGTCCTCACCAGTTTCAAAGCTGTTGCGCACTACCGTCAGCTTTAGGGGCTCGGCAATCTGAATGGCTGCCAAGGCGGCGCCAAACTCGCTGTCGTGGTCCCAGTTTAGAATTGTCTCTACCATGTCGTCGGCCAGCTTTTTAATTGAATCATCAACAAAGCCAATTCGCTTAGACTTGGAACGGAGTATGTGATTTGGAATTGTAACTATTTTTCGTACCATCTAGAGAAGATTTATGGGGTCTAAGTCGGCTGTCCAGCCAGACGGCAGATTGTGAGCTATCGCCACAAGCTTAGACCGGTTGCGAGCCTTTACCACCAGCTGCCAGCGGGACTTGCCAGCCAGACTTTTTTGGTAAGCTGGAGTGGGGCCGAGCACCACCAGCCCCGGAGAACTTATTTGATTCTTAAATATTGTGGCAGCCTGTTGAGCCGCAGCATCACCCTTACGGGTACAAGTTAATTTTAACAGATATACAAAGGGAGGGTAATTAAACTGTCTGCGTTTTTCAATTTCAGCGTTATAAAAGCCAGCATAGTCATGTTTGGCTGCAGCCGCTATAGCCGGGTTATCTGGTGAGAATGTTTGTATAACCACCTCGCCAATCTGTTTACGGCGGCCAGCTCTGCCGGCCGCTTGAGCGGTAAGCTGAAAAGTGCGCTCGCTGGCCGAAAAGTCGGCAATGCTTAAGCTAGTGTTGGCATTTATGATTCCCACCAGGTGTAAAAAGGGGATATCTAGCCCGCGACTAATCATCTGGGTGCCTATTAAGATATCAATTCTGCCATCGCGAAAATTGCGATAGGTTGTTTGTAAAAACTCAGGGTTGGCGCTATCTCGGTCAACCCTAACGATCTTGGCCAGTGGAAACATTGTGGCCAGATTTGTCTCTAACTGTTTGGTCCCAGCCCCTACAAAGCTTAGCTCGTGATGGCCACAGCTCGGGCACTTTGCTGGAGGGGTAACCGAATAACCGCAATAGTGACAAAGTAATTTAGCTTTGTCGGCATGAAAACTCAAGCTAATCTCGCAGCGCGGACACTTTATCGACTGGCCACAATCGGTACAGATTAGCGATCTTGCACTGCCGCGCAGATTCAGAAACAGCAGAGCCTGCTTTTTTTCGCCAAGTGTTTTTTGCAGGCCAGCCTTAAGCTCCGAGGTAATCAGTTGCTTAGAGCTATCAAGCTTAACCACAGCTGTCTGGGGCAAACCTGAGTGTCGCTGGTAGCGATCATTAAGTGTTAGCAATTTGAGCTTGCCAACCCGGGCTAAAAAATAACTACTAACCGAAGGGGTGGCACTGGCCAAAATAAGTTTGGCGCCAGTATCGTTAGCTATTTTCGCGGCCACTGCAGCTGTGTTGTAGCGCGGACTGGAATCCTGCTTATAGCTCGGCTCGTGCTCTTCGTCAATAATTATGAGCCCCAAATTGAACAGAGGGGCAAAAATTGCCGAGCGGGTGCCCAAAACAACTAATGGTTTATTGGGGGAGTTATCTAGCAAATATCGCCAGTTGGCTCGGCGCTGAGCAGGGCTTAAACCAGAATGGAGCACAACAACGCCCGAAAAATGCTGGCTCACGCGATCTATCATCTGGGTAGTCAACATAATTTCTGGCACCAGTAAAATGGCAGATTGACCGGCTCTGAGGCAATCATCTATTAAATGTAGAAAGACTTCGGTTTTGCCCGACCCCGTTACACCGTGAAGTAAGAACTTATGCTGCTTTGAGTTTGCAATGCAGCCCAAGACCTCATTTTGAGCAAGGCTTAAACGGTTGGGTTTGAAGTTACTAGTTTTTGTAGCTACAAACGGCTTGAGTCGGCTGTTTCGGTCAAGCTTACTTGGCAGCACTGTCTGCCAAGTGCTCTGCGCGCTAGCAGCGTAGTAAGCTTGCAGCCAATCAGCTACCTTTAACAGATGACTAGGCAGTGAGGGCAGATCTAGCACCTCTGACAGAGGCGAAACTTTAAAGCTTTGATTACGGCTGGCATCGGCACCATACACCACCCCCAAACTCACAGACCTTCCAAAGCCAACTTTTACAATCTTGCCAATGCCGAGGTCACAGATATCAGACGAATATGTGAACTTCTGGCCATCAGCTAATGGGTATTTGCAAACACTAATCTGCCAATATCTGGGGTCTGGTTTTAGCCTGGATATTTTGTCTCCCATACCAACATTATACGGCATCCGTTCGGTTTAGTACGCACTGGCACTATTGCCTTTTTCAGGTGTAAGATGTACTATCGTATGGTAACTAAGTGGAATTGAGCCAAGGTTAGAAAATGAAATTACGGACTCGCTTGCTGTTAATATTGGCCGTTATCCTGGTTGTAATAGTTATTGATATACCTCGCGAAGACAAAGTCTTTAGCGCTATTGGCTTAAAAGATACTAGTCTGAAGGTGCGTCAAGGATTAGACCTCCAAGGCGGTGCTAACTTACTTTATCAGACTGATCTGTCTAAAACATCGGCCGAAGACAAACAAAAAGCTGTTGGCGGCGTAATTAATGTCATCCAAAAACGCGTGAATCCGACCGGCACCTCAGAGGTAGTTGTTCAGACTAGTGGTAGCGATAAAGTGGCCATTTCGTTGCCCGGCATTAAAGATGTCAACCAGGCTATTGCTTTAATCGGCAAGACCGCCCAACTTAGCTTTTATGAGGTAGAGCAGAATGGCTTTCCGCAAGCCACCGACATCTCTGGTAAGGATCTAGACACGGCTACAACTGATATCGATCAGCAGTCGGGTAAACCAATTATTACTTTCACAATGAAGTCTGAATCAGTCCAGAAGTTTGCCAGCCTTACCACCAAGATAAATCAAAGTGGCGGCCGGCTTCTGATTTTGCTCGATGATCAGCCGCTCTTTAACGGCAGTGTTAGCTCGGCAATTACCGACGGCAAGGGACAAATGCAGGGCTTCAAAGATATTAAGGATGCTCAAGATACCACAGTGCTGTTAAATGCCGGTGCGCTACCAGTGCCAATTAATCTGGTTGAGCAACGAACGGTTGGAGCTAGCTTGGGGTCGGAGTCGATTCAAAAAAGTATTATTGCTGGTGCTATAGGCTTGTTGGCAGTGGTGTTCTTTATGATTGCTTACTACCGGTTGGCTGGCGTTGTGGCCAGTGTGGCGCTGGTTATCTATACGCTTATTAACTTGGCGATATTTAAGCTGAGCGGTTTAACACCCTTCCCAATCGTATTAACCCTGGCTGGCATAGCTGGTTTTATTTTGAGCATAGGCATGGCGGTCGATGCCAATATTTTGATATTTGAGCGCATGAAAGAAGAGGTGCGGGCTGGGTCAAGTTTACAAACTGGTTTGGAAGACGGTTTTAAGAGAGCCTGGACCAGTATTCGTGACTCCAACATATCTACGCTTATCACATGTTTTATTCTCTATGAATTCAGCTTTGGCAACTCGATTGTCAAAGGCTTCGCAGTTACCCTAGCGATTGGTGTTCTAGTAAGTATGTTTACCGCTATCACGGTATCCAAGACATTCATGATGCTGTTGTTACAGACCGAGTGGGCCAGTGACCCCAAAATGTATCGGTTCAACTCCAAGTCAAATAAAGCCAAGGTGGCCAAAGCATGAATATTGTTGGTCGCAGAAAACTCTGGTTTATTATTTCGTTAATTGTGATTATCCCAGGGACTATCTCGCTGATTTTGTGGGGGCTAAAGCCGGGCATCGATTTTACTGGTGGCCAAGAGATTGAAGTTAGTGGCAACACCAATCAGTCCGAAGTTAGAGCAATTGTGGCTAAATCAGAGGTGGCCGATATCACCGTTACCACAAGTGGCAACAACAGGCTACTAATTCGCTACAGCAATCAGGGTCGGGGCGATAGCGAGGCTATCCACCAGGCCATCAAGGCTAATCTAGCTGCCCAGAATATTCAGGAAACAGCCTTTAGCTCGGTTGGCCCGACCGTTAGCCGTGACATTACCCGTAACGCACTTTTGAGTGTGTTCATAGCGAGCTTAGCTATAATTTGCTATATTGCTTTTGCCTTTCGCAAAACCCCACCACCCTTGAGCTCCTGGAGCTTTGGGGTAACAGCCATAATCGCGGTGTTGCACGATGTATTGTTGGTGCTTGGCGTATTTTCGTTGCTTGGCCACTTTTTTGGTATTCAGGTCGATAGCTTGTTTGTAACTGCTATCTTGACAGTCATTGGCTTCTCGGTGCACGACACGATTGTGGTGTACGATAGGATACGTGAAAACCTACGGCGCTACAATAAACCATTTGAAGAGCTGGTTAATGATAGCATTTTGGAGACATTTGCTCGCTCCATCAATACCAGCCTGACCGTGATTATGGTCTTGTTGGCTTTCTTCTTGTTCGGCGGCGAGTCGATTAAATTCTTTATTTTGGCCTTGTTGATCGGAATTTTCTCGGGCACCTATTCATCTATATTTAACGCTGCTCCTCTTCTGGTTGTTTACAACAACTGGAAAATCAAGCGCTCCAAAAAGGGTGGTGCTAAGAATCTAAAGCCAACCAAAGCTTAGCGAGCTACTAAGTACACCAAAACCCCGGCTGCTATCAGTAAAACTGAGGCCAAAATAATCACTACTACATGAATTGCGGTTGTGGTAGGTGTGTCTTCTAGTTCAGCTTGAATCATCTGGCCGTGCTCAAGCTCAGCTTGGTCGAGAGTGCTGGTTGGGGCCAGGCTGTTTGTAGTAGCGGCGACAGTACTTGCAGTGATGGCTGTGTCCATTGAGTTAATATGTGGCGCGGGGCTAGGTTCGCTAACTTTCGATGGCGAGTCAGCTACCATGGCAATGCTGCTGCTATGTGCCTCGGTCGGTACGGCACTAAAGTGCGGCGCCGGCAGTTCTGGCACCAACAATCTTTTCATAATGGTTCTAACCGATTTTGGTTCGGCCTTGCTTGGGGTCTCAACTGTCTTAGTGGAGATTTCGTGTTTTTGCTCTGTCGGTATTGTTTCTGGTGGGGCAGTAAGATCAACAAATTCTTTCTCAGATCCGGCTGTATTAACAGGTTTTGGTGTCAGATCTGACAGAGTTGTTTTTTTAGCCTTAGATTTTGTTTTGGTCTGCTTAGCATGCTTAGAAGCGACAGACTTAGGTTTTTTGGCTTTTTTAGGTTTACTATCGATGTCGGTACCCAAGAATTCGTCCATTTTTATGGCCGACGGAACAGTGGTACTGGCCGTGCGTTCGAAGTGATTTAGTTGGCCGCAATTCGGACACAAATGACCAACCGCCGATGGCACGACGATTGCATTACAATTTGAGCAATAACGATCCATGTTTGGTTTTGCATTAATCCTTATGTTTATTATAGCAAATACAAAAAACTTGTAAATTAGGGTGTTGTAATGGCTACAGTTGTACGATATACTACATGTAATAATCTGAAAACAAGCAATAATCTAAAAACAAAGTTGAGAAAAATACAATGTTACAATATTTCATAACCTCCAAAACTAGGCGTAAGGTCATTACGCTTTTCAGTAAGTACCCCGATTATAAAGTCCACATTCGGGGATTAGCCAAGATTACCCACGAAGACCCTGGTAATATAGCCCGCGAATTGGCGCGATTAGAGAAGATTGGCTATGTTCGCTCGGCCAAAGATGGCAATACCAAGGTTTATTGGGCCAACCAAACGTTTTTATTGTTCAAAGAGCTGCAGGGCATGGTATTAAAGACCAGCAACAAAAAGTCCAAAAAAGTATAAAAAGCTAAAAAACAAAAGGAGTTGCGAGAGTGGTAAAAAAAATAAAAAGTCTATTGTTTGCGCATACTAAAGGCAGGGCCGGCATTGGTTCGGTTAAGAAAGCCAAACTACTCGAGACCGAGATATATCTAACGCGTCATCGCAATCTACAACCAAGCGAGCCGGCCGGGTTTAGATCGCGCTCAGGTGCCAGCTATTATAGCGCTGATCGATTCTAAGTGGTAACAGATTCGATAAGCTCAAATTCATAGTCTATACTAATAGCCATGGACAATTCTTCGATTTGGCAAAAGCCCAATGCCATTATTGCTAATCGCGACGACCTACTCCCAACCATCCTGCAAAAGCGGGGGCTGAAAGGCGACGAGCAAAAGCGCTTTTTATCGCCTGATTACCAGGCCGATTTAGGCGACCCTTTTTTAATGAAGGATATGCAGAAGGCTGTGGATAGAATTATTGCGGCCACAGCAGATAAGCAAAAGATCGTCATATATGGCGACTACGACATCGATGGGTTGACCGCCTCAACTTTGCTGTACGATGTTTTACACAAGCTTAATCCGCGAGTGGAAGTTTATATTCCGGATCGATTCGAAGAGGGATATGGGTTAAATAGCGCCGCACTAAAGAAGTTACACGCCGACAAGACAGACCTAGTGATCACGGTTGATTGTGGCATAACTTCGGCCGTCGAGGTATCAGAGGCAGCCAAGCTTGGCTTAGACATTATTATTACCGATCACCACACTTTGCCTGAAGAGCTTCCCGACAAAGCTATTGGTGTTATAAATCCCAAACAGCCAGACGACAAATATCCATATAAAGAATTGGCGGGTGTGGGTGTGGCTTTTAACTTAACTAGAGCCTTGCAGCGGCAACGGCCGGACTGGTTGCCTGTAGGGTACGAAAAATGGCTGCTCGATCTGGTGGCTCTCGGTACAGTCTGTGATGTTGTTGATCTAACGGGCGAAAATAGAGTGCTAGTGCATTATGGACTGATGGTGTTGCGCAAAAGCAAACGGGCTGGTATTAAGGCGCTATCTGAAGCCGCAGGTGTCGAACTATCACAAATCAAAACCGATGACCTTGGTTTCCGCTTAGGTCCCCGCCTGAATGCGGCCGGACGGCTAGAACATGCCAAAAAGTCTCTCAAACTGCTATTGTGCACAGACATTGTGCAGGCAAACCAGATTGCTCAATCACTCAATCAACTTAATTCAGAGCGCCAAACCCAAACGGCCCAAGCTTTTGAGCAGGCTAGTGAAGTGGCTAAAGAATATGTTGAGGATCAAGTATTAGTTTTAGCCAATCCCGACTGGTCGCACGGCATTGCTGGCCTGGTGGCCTCGCGAATTTCAGAAAGGTATCACAGGCCGACAATAATCTTGCAAATCCTGGGTGAGGAGGCCAAGGGCTCGGCGCGCAGTTTTGGCAAATGCAATATTATTGAGGCGATTGCGGCCTGCGGCAAAGATTTAATCAAATTTGGTGGCCACGCTTTTGCGGCCGGGCTCACGCTGCCAACCAGTAAAATAGATGAATTTAGGCAGCAAATTAACGATTTTGTACAAAAGCAGTACTCAAAAGACGACTTTTTGCACCAACTCGACATCGACTGTGTATTGAGCGGAGATTTATTGGTTTTGGAAAGCTTGAGCGAGCTAAAAAAACTTGAGCCACACGGCAATGCCAACCCCCCGCCGATGTTTGTAAGCCAGCTATATTTGGAGGAGGCTAAATTTATTGGTCAGGATAGAAATCACACCAAATTTCGGTTTCGCACAAACTCAAGAAGATTCTTAGATGGCATTAGTTTTAATAGCGCGCACCGCTGGCCTGATGGTATAAAACCTAGTCCAATAGAGGTTGTTTACAGATTGAGTGAGAATGTTTGGCAGAATGTTGCCCAATTGCAGCTAGAGGTTGTGGATATCTGCTCGCTTGACAGAAAATCATAAACGTAATACACTGTGTTGCAAATGAATATCCAAGCTACAATTTTGCGTTGGCATCGAGTCGGTTCACCCCGTTTGTGAAAGGCTTGGATTTTTAGCATTTGAACTCAACCCCTTCCCAAACGGGAAGGGCTTTTTGATTCCAAAGAGTCAAGTCGAGAGAAGGGAAGGTAACTGTGGTCACGATCACCCCGGTTCCCTGGGACACCCGCAACTGGTCGCATCGTTGAGCCCCGGCTCGCTCCGATCGCCTTTAGCCGCAAGGCCACATCGAGAGAAAGGAGAACCAGCCATGCGAACCCATCAGACCTGGAACACCTGGTCGCACCGCTGAGTCACTGACTCACACTCACGACAAATAGGTTGGGGGCCTAAAAAGCCCCCAACCTCATACCAAGACAACTATGCTTAAATTATGCTAATCTTCTCTCCCACGTTATCCCTTCCGCCAGCTGACGGATCGATCGGAGATCCAGACAGTAAGTTTTGATGAAATAGTTATTTACAAACAACTATGATAACCTAAAAAGGAAGGAATTATATGGCCAAAAATCAATTTCAAAAGGTACGTGGCATGCAAGATATTTTGCCTGCCGATCAGATAGCCTGGCAGCACATAGTGCAAACCTTTACCGAAATCTGCGAAGCTGCCGGTCTAAGCCGTATTTCGACTCCAATTCTCGAAGATGCTCAGCTATTCATTAGAGGAGTTGGTGAGGCCACCGAGGTGGTGCATAAAGAAATGTACACCTTAACTGATCGTGGTAAAGGTGTCTTGGCGCTTAAGCCCGAGGGCACTGCGGGCGTGGTAAGAACCTACCTAGAAAACGGCATGCCAAGCTGGCCCAAGCCCGTAGGTCTGTTCTATATAGAGCCGCTTTTCCGCTATGATCGTCCTCAAGAGGGTAGATATCGCCAGCACCACCAGTTGGGAGTGGAGATTTTTGGTGTTGATAGCCCTACTGCCGACGTGCACACCATTGCGCTGGCCAATAGGTTTTATACCCGTTTAGGACTGGCAACCTCATTGCAGGTGAATAGTATTGGTTCTCTCGAAGCTCGCAAGCGCTACCAAGAGGCTTTGCGCGACTACTTTAAGCCGCATGAGCCTAAGCTTACAGACTTGGCCAAAAAACAGCTGGGGAGCAATCCGTTGCGTCTTTTGGATAGCAAAGAGGCTAATATGCAAGAGCTGATCGAAAAAGCTCCGCAGATCTTAGATTATCTTGATAAATCTAGCAAAGAACACTTTGCAGCCGTTTTGGAGGCCTTAGATGATCTGGGAATTGGTTACGATGTAAATCCACGCTTAGTGCGAGGCTTGGATTACTATAATCAAACGGTGTTTGAATTCAAGGGTACGCGCCAGGGATCGCAAGATTCACTTGGCGGCGGCGGCCGCTATGATGGTTTGGTGGAGCTACTAGGCGGGCAGCCAACCCCAGCAGTTGGCTTTGGTTTGGGCCTGGAGCGTATCAAGCTAGAGCTCGAGGCAACCGGCCACAAGCTGGAGGCCCAAAAGCCCGATGTTTATGTGGTTTACTTGGGCAGCGAGGCTCAAAAGGCTGCACTAACCCTATCTGAAAAACTGCTCGATGACGGCCTGAGTGTCAGGATCGATCTAACGACCAAGACTATGAAAGATCAGCTGGCCCGGGCCAGCAAGTTCGAGGCCAAATACGCGCTGATTATTGGCGAAACCGAGCTTAAGGCCAAAAAAGCTATCTTAAAGGATCTCAAAACTGGCAATCAAGAGCCAGTAGATGTAGCCAAAGCTTCGGAAAAACTAGCAGTCCTGTTGTCATCCTGAATCTCTACATTTTGTCATCCTCGAGTCGACGCGAAGCATTCGACGTCGGGAATCCAGTCTAGATTCCCGCCTACGCGGGAATGACATAGAGGATGTGTCACTTCGAGCGTAGTCGAGAGATCTGTTTGTAAACAAAAAAGACACCTTTGTGTCTACAAAAAGAAGAGAGGCTGGGCGGGCGCTGTTGTGCGCCCACCCGAACCTCTTTGTGGAGGTCGCTCAGACCGAGTGGAGGCCGCCGAAGAGCTCGGCTGCTTGGTTGGCGTCCTCGAGCTGCAGGAGCAGCTGCTCGACCCAGATTTCAGCACGCCGAACGTCTTGTTCGAAGCTTGGATACCGGACATAGCTCTGTCGTGCCGACGACAGCGCCTTCTGGGCAACCTCGAGATCTGCACCGAGCGTGTTGACTCGGTTCAGCAGAGCTGTCGCGACCGTCTGACGGCTGTACTCGGCCAGGTTGGCCATGAGCTCGGGGTGCTCCACGAACTGGTCCATCAGAGCCAGCACCGCCTGAACCTGAACGTGGTGCCTGGTCGCGGCGTTGAGCTGCTCGATGGCCTCTTGGATCTCGAAGGCGATCCTTGGGCGCCGGACTCGACCCGCGTACACCTCGAACACGATGAACACGACGAGGCCGACGATGGCCAGAGCGATGATGACATAGGCCTGTGATCCGGTCACCAGCCTACCTCCTTGTTGTTTGGTGCGGACGTGAATTACGACCTAGCCAAAGGCTACCATAATTGCATCTTATAGTCAAGTATTAAATTGCTTCACAACCTTAAATCTCAATCCGTTGAGAGCTAAGGGCATGCCAGCTCCGGTGGTCCGGAGCTGGTGAATATGCCCGAGGAAGTGATCGGCTTCAGGCGACCTTCGTGGATCCCCAGCAGTTGAGAGGCTGAGGGTCGAAGGTCCACGAGACATGCTTGTCGCCGATGGGCAGGACTCGCCTGGTCTCGATGGCGATGGCCTTCATGCGCTCATCGATGTTGCGCATGCGATCTTCGAAGTCGAAGGCGCCCACCTCAAGAAGTGCGCCTGTGTCTCCCCAGTCGAGGTTCTCTTGGGGTACCTCGACGATGGTCACGTCGACCATCTCTGGCTCGATGATCATCACCTCGCCATCAGGCTTCTTGCAGGTCATCTCGGCGGCGGTGATGTAGCGGACTGCCGCTTTCAGTTCCTCCTTCTGGATTACGGAGAGGAGGTCCGCCGGGATCCACACTTTGTAATCGGGCATATTGAAAACTCCAGGTTCGTCCATGGGTCGTTGCTGCCATGGCAGATCGAGACGGAAACCCGAAACGATTTGCACATGTTACCACAAAAGCTCTCGTAAGTCAATATAGCCATAAGCTAAATAGCTTGTGTTTTTAGCTAAATTCAGATATAATTACACCAATCAATAAGATAACCACACCTTAGGAGGTGATTTGATTTGCTTCAAGTAAGCCGTAAAGATGACGAATCTGTAGAAAGCCTAATTCGGCGATTTAATAAAAAAGTCGCTCAATCTGGTGTTCTTACCGAAGCCCGTCGCAAAAAATACTTCGAAAAACCGCTGAGCAAAAAAGAACAGCGCGAGATTGCCATCCGCAAACGAGCCCGTAAAGAGGCTAAAACTCGCGAACTACTCGGTATTCGTTAACAATGAACTTACTCTCGACATTCTCACGTCTAAAATCTAACACTTTGGCCATCTGCGCATTTTTTGCTCCTCAGCATAGCTACGGCTATGCCTCGTTACAAGAAAATGACCATATGGCTCAAATTGATAGGATTTCGAATTTCGCAAGAAGTCAAAAGTAAGTCCATAGGAGATAAATTTGAACAATCTGCAGCAACTAGAATCAGATCTGGCCGAAGCGCTCAAAGAGCGTGACCAGGTTAGGCTAACCACGCTTCGTTTGCTTAAAACTGCCCTCAAAAACTACCAGATAGAGGTCGGTCACGACCTAAGCCCACAAGAGATGATCCAGGTGTTGCAAAAAGAGGCCAAAAAACACCGCGACTCAATCGAACAATACCAGAATGCCAACCGAGATGATCTAGTTAAAGAAGAGCAGGCCGAGCTTGATGTAATTGATGGCTATTTACCAGAAGCGATGGACGATTCTGAACTCGAAAAGATTGTCGATGAGGTTATCGCCCAACAGGGTGCAACCGATAAGGCTCAAATGGGTGCTGTAATTGGTGCCGTTATGGCTAAAACCGGCGGGGCAGCCGATGGTAAACGTGTAAGTGGCTTAGTAGCTAAAAAACTTAACTAACAATCTTGGCTAAATCTGTAAAATTGGAGATTTTAGGCGACTTGCCCAAAGTGGTGAGCGAGACAGATCTACAAAAAGCTCTTAAAGCCGTGGTTTTGGTGCTGAAAGTCGAGGTCCAAGGTGTAATTAACTGCATTTTTGTGTCGCCCAAAGCCATCCAGGTGCTCAATGAACAGTTTGCTGGTAATGACTATCCAACCGACGTACTAAGCTTTAACTATTTTGAAGATCAAGGTCTAGTGCACGAGCCAGATACAACACTGGCCGAGATTGCCATTTGTAGTGAGATCGCCGCTAGTCAAGCCAAAGAATACAAGAATTCTTATGCCGATGAGCTGGTTTTGTTGTTGGTGCACGGGCTTTTACATGTTTTTGGTCTCGATCACGCTAATGCCACAGATCGGTCTAGCTTTGAGGCCGCCCAAGGTGCTATCATGAAGAGACTAAAGCGGAATACACGAGAATTTAAATGGTTAGCTTAGATAGTTTTAAATACGCATTAAGAGGCGTTAAGGTTGTTTTAAGCAGTGAACGCAACGCCCGTATACACCTTGTTTTTGCGATTTTAGCCATAGCAGCCGGGATCGTACTACAAATAAGTCTTTATCAGGCTAGCTTGGTGGTTTTGGCAATTGTGCTGGTATTTTTTGCTGAGATTGTTAATAGCGCAATCGAAAAGACATTAGACATTACCAATACCGAATCAAACCAAATGGTTAAACTCGTAAAAGACATGACCGCGGCGGGTGTATTGGTAACTGCTGTTGGTGCAGTATTGGTGGGCATTTTAGTTTTTGGCCCACGTGTTTGGCAATTGATTTTTAAATAATAAGTTATGCCTTCGTTTAAAAGTTTTGACATATTCCTAGGCGGGCCGGGCAGCGGCAAAGACACCCAGGCTCAATTATTGGTGTCGCGCCATGGCTTCGAACTAATGCCAATTGGCGAACTTTTGCGCACCTATGCCAAAACGAATACAAAAGTTGAACAACAACTAGATAGTGGCATGCTGGTTGATGACGCTATTGTGAACGAAGCTGTGATGTTGCAATTACAGCAATACAATTCTACAGATAGAATAATTGCTGATGGCTTTCCACGCAACGTATCACAAGCCAAGTGGCTGAGTGAAGTTTTGATTGCAAATAATCAAACTATCTCGCACGTTTTTTGGCTTAAGATTGACCGCGATGAAGCCCAAAGACGCTTGGCTAAGCGCGGTCGCGACGACGATTTGAGTCATTTAGTTGATCGGCGCTTTAGCGTTTACGAAACCCAGACTTTGCCAGTTGTCGAATACTTTCGACAAAAAGAATTTGTTGTGGAGGTCGATGGACAGCAGTCGGTTGAGGACGTATACAAAGTCATTGAGCGAGAAATAAACCGATGATGCGGAATCAAATTAAGACCGAGGTCGAGATTGCCAATATTCGCCAAAGTGGCGAGATCTTGGCAACTATTTTAAAGAAAGCAGCCGCAGCCACAAAACCTGGTGTATCTGCTCTTGAAATAGACCAACTGTGTCGCAAAGAGCTCAAAAAACATGGCGCTACAGCTGCCTTTTTAAACTATGCGCCCGATTCGGCACCTTTCCCGGCCACCATCTGTATTTCAATTAACGATGAGATTGTGCACGGTATTCCAACGGCCGATAAAGTTATACAAAGTGGCGACCTGGTGGGTTTGGACTTCGGCGTAAACTACAGCGGCATGATAACTGATAGTGCTGTAACCATAGCAGTTGGCAAAGTACCAGATAATGCCAAGCGATTACTTAAGTACACTCAGCGGGCTCTCGACGCCGCTATAGACGTTATTAAGCCAGGGGTTCAGGTGGGTGACATTGGCTCAACTGTAGAAAAGGTCTTTGAGGCCGGTAACATCGCCGCTATTTATGCCATGTGCGGCCACGGCGTGGGGCACGAAGTGCACGAGGATCCAGTAATACCTAACTATGGCACTGCCGGCACCGGTGTGCACTTGCAAGAGGGTATGACTGTGGCCATAGAGCCCATAGCTAGCCTGGGCACTCACGACGGCTATGTGGCCGACGATGGCTGGACATTTGTAACCCAAGATGGCAGTTTGAGCGCTCAGTTTGAGCACACCATACTTATTACCAAAGGTGGTGCCGAAGTCTTGACTGCTTGGTAGCGACAGATTTAGCTTGGCCTGATTTTTTGTGTATAATAGCTAAATATGGCAAAACCCAAAGAAATTCCATACGTCGGGCTTGATATTGGCACTAGTAAAGTTGTGTGTGTGGTTGGCCTACAGCAAGAAGACTCGTCGACGCCGAGCATAATTGGCTTGGGTGTAAGCCCCACGGTTGGCCTGCGTCGCGGGGTGGTTATAGATATCGAGGAGACTGTCAGCTCGATTACAGCGGCTCTCGAAGAGGCTGAGCGTATGAGCGGCATAGCTATTGAGCGGGCGACTGTGAGTATCGACGGTGCGCACATTCAAAGCCTAAACTCGCGTGGGGTGATTGCTGTAGCCAGAGCCGATCACCAGATTACCCGCGAGGATCTGGGCCGAGCCGAAGAGGCCGCTACAGCCATTAACTTAGATGCCAATCGCCAGATCTTGCAAGTCATGCCCCGTAGTTACACGGTCGATGGCCAAGCTGGTATTGCTGACCCGGTGGGCATGAATGGGGTGCGATTGGAGGTTGACACCCATATAATTACTGGTACCACGCCGGCTATTAAAAATGTGGCCAATGCGGTGTTTCGCTCGGGCATTACCATAGACGATCAAGTAATTGCACCTATGGCGGCAGCCCGCGCGGTGCTCACCAAACGCCAGAAAGAGCTGGGCGTAATTGTAATCAATTTTGGGGCCGAAACCACTGGTGTAGTGATGTACGAAGAGGGCCATGTGGTGTTTACCACCATCTTGCCGGTCGGCAGCAACCATATTACCAAGGACCTCGTGTATGGCCTGCGCACCAACATAGATATTGCCGAAAAGGTGAAGATAGCAGCTGCCAGAGCCGAAAAAGGCAAGTCTGGTGCCAATACCAAGATCAACTTAGAAGAATTTGGTGGCAAAGGCGTAGTGCGCAGAAGTGAAATCGACAAGATTGTGCTTAGCCGACTTGACGAGATATTTGGCATGATTGCTGGCGAGATCAAAAAGGCCAGCAAGGGCTCTCTGCTGACCGCCGGAGTGGTTATAACTGGGGGCGGTGCCCATATGACAGGTTTAACAGATTATGCTAAGCGGGTACTTAAGCTACCGGCTACAGTTGGCAAACTATCTGGATTTAGTGGTATTTACGACAAGATTAACGACCCCATGTACTCAGCCGCAGTTGGCTTGATGCTAATTGATACCGATCAACCGACAGCTCACCACAAGATCCAGCTCGGCGGTTTTATGGGCGGTGTAACCAGCAAACTCAAGTCGATATTCAAAAGTTTGGCTCCGTAATCGACCCTCGTCATCCTCGAGTCGACGCGTAGCATTCGACATCGGGGATCCATGCTCTCTGGATTCCCGCCTGCGCGGGAATGACAACAAAAAAGACCCTTCGCTGGACAGCGAATTAAGGTTCTTTTTTAGATAATTTCTGGTGCTCTCCTGGGCAGAAGAGCTTAATTGTCGGCGAAGATGGGTTCCCACTTCTTAGACCCTCTTGCTAGGAGAGCCTCGATTCTGGTTCCGAATGTCTTCAGAATCATGTAGATGTCTGATTCGCGATCTACATAGTCACGACGCTCCATAAGCCTCCCGCTCAGGGTGGCTATATGGATGAGTACA
Source organism: Candidatus Saccharibacteria bacterium (assembly GCA_016191105.1). NCBI lineage: Bacteria > Candidatus Saccharimonadota > Candidatus Saccharimonadota bacterium. The sequence goes on along the minus strand of JACPPH010000003.1, from coordinate 30,578 downwards.
GTTGGGTGCCACAACTGCTGCTCAATGCCGTTCACGAGGCAGACAATTTCGGCAGAAGTCTGCCATTCTGGCCTCCACTCATGCGTTGCTCTGTCAAGGTCGTACTCTTTGCTCAAAAGCTGCACCCCACCTCTGTCGACTCTGACACCGAGCGACTGAACCTCAGCCACGAGTGTTTTCCCACCAATCACACACTCGGTGTAAAGCCTGATGCTGACCACCCCCGCCCACTTCTGGAATCTAACCAGGACACGCCCCCTTCGGAGCGGCAGAGACAAGTTCTCTAACTGTACTTCATTCATGTTTCCTCCATATGCCTCGACCCGCAAGGGCCACTGGCGTCGGATTTTCGGATACTTTTGGTTGTCATTGGCCTCGAGCGTCGTTGCTCACTGGCACTGACTGTTCATGTGCTATCCTGCCCAGGATTGGCCCTAGCATATAACTTTTACCAAACTTAGTCAAAAATATGAACACAAAAATAGAACACTGCCATTTTGGCACGAACACATTAATTACTTCTTAAGCTTTTTCAAAAAAGTCGAGCAAAATTCTTGTATTAACAATCCAGCGACTGTATACTAATCTTAACTCTTGGCCAGTGTTTACCAGGAGTTGTGGCAAGGCAAAACACACCTGGTAGAGATTGCTCTACCACAGGAATTATCAAAGAGGGGGTGAAACATAAAACTATGGCCGAAATTTTACCAGAAATTGAAACATTCGCACGCATCAAAGTAGTCGGCATTGGCGGGGGCGGCAACAACGCGCTTAATAGAATGGTTCAATCCAAATTACACGGCATTGATTTTATTGCCATCAACACCGATGCCCAGGCCTTGCACTATTCACAGGCCAACAAAAAGGTTCATATTGGCAAAGAGGCCACCAAAGGCCTTGGGGCCGGTGCCAACCCAGACATAGGCAAGCAGGCCGCCGAAGAAAGCGAAGAAGAAATCTATAGCGCGCTCAAGCACTCCGAGATGGTGTTTTTGACCATCTGCGAAGGTGGCGGCACAGGTAGCGGTGCCGCTCCGGTAATTGCCCGCATTGCCAAAGAGGTCGGTGCGCTTACTGTAGCGATTGTAACCAAGCCCTTCACCTTCGAGGGTGATCGCCGACGCAAGATTGCCGATGCTGGCGTTGAGGAGCTGCGTGACAAGGTAGACACCCTAATAGTTATCCCAAACGATCGGATTTTGCAGATAATTGATCGCAAAACCAGCTTACTCGACGCTTTTGGCACGGTCGATGACGTGTTGCGTCAGGGTGTACAAGGCATAGCTGATCTGATAACTGTTAATGGCTTGGTGAATCTGGACTTTGCCGATGTTAAATCGATTATGCACGATGCCGGCTCAGCCCTAATGGGTATTGGCCAGGGTTCGGGCGATACTCGCGCGGTTGATGCTGTTAAGCAGGCTATGGAGTCGCCACTGCTCGAAGTTTCAATTCAAGGTGCCAAGGGTGTGCTAATTAACTTTACCGGCGGGCGCGACATGGGTATGCACGAGATAGAAGAAGCCGCCAAGCTGGTACACGACTCGGTCGACCAAGAGGCCAACATTATCTTCGGTACAGTAATCGATGAAAACATGGCTGGCGAAATCCGTGTAACCCTGGTGGCCACTGGTTTTGATGGCGAGCGCCGTAAAAAACAAAGCTACACCGATTTTAGCGGCTTGCAAGAAGAAACCGTGATCGAAGAAGTTGATATTGTTGAGGAGACACCATCTACGCCGTTTATAGAAGAAGAAAAAGAGCAGCCAATCTTTGATACTCGTGAACACGAGCCAATGGTAAAGGCTGAGCCCGATGTGCCGGCCCCAGAGGTACCAGATGAAGATCTAGCTAATTCTAAGGCCAAATCGCCTCAAGAAGAAGAGCTAATCGGCTTTGATATGGAAAAGGATCTGCTCGATGAAGAAAGCAAACGTGAACCAGTGCGCGAAAAACCAATTGTCGAGACAGTAGGCTCGCGCTTCGATGACAAAGAAGAGGACGACCTAGATAAACCAGCCTTCTTGCGCCAGAACGTGAAGGTTGAAGAGCCTTCGTTTGATGATGACGATGACATTCCAAGCTTTGTGAAGCGAAAGATGTAGGCATACATGCGTTGTCCAAATTGTGGCAGCAGCGATAGCAAGGTACTAGAGTCGCGTGAGCATGACCCCTCGGGCATTCGGCGTAGGCGGGAGTGCAACAAGTGCGGGCGCCGATTTACCACCTACGAGCGAATTGAAACGCCCCACTTAATGATTATTAAGAAAAATGGCGATCGGGAATCGTATGATCGCGACAAGCTAGCCAAAGGGCTTTATAAGGCCTGCGAAAAGCGCCCGATTCCGGTAGAAAAGATTGAGGCCATAATCTCGCGCATTGAGCAGGCGCTCTATGGCAAAGGTGAGCGCGAGCTTAAGAGCACGGTAATTGGTGGCTTGGTTATGAAAGAACTACTGGTGACCGACGAAGTAGCCTACGTGCGTTTTGCTAGTGTGTATCGCAGCTTTACGGGGATTGCCTCGTTTGAGCGGGAGCTTAACCAGCTCAAGAAGCGTAAGCCTGGAGATACAAAAAAATAACTCGGTCTGATACAATTAAGCTATGAAAGCGCTTATATTTACCGACAAACACTCAAGCTTCAATACTGAGCTGCAATCGCTGCTGCGTGAGCTTAGCCGCCGCCACATGGCACTGAATCAGGTCGATGTGAACAGCCGTGATGGTTCGAGCAAAGCCCAGTTATACGATATATTTAGCGCACCAGCGGTAGTGCTAACCCGCGACGATGGTGCGCCAGTGGCTAGCTGGCGGCATAATATTCCCCGAGCAGACGATGTTAGCTATCAGATGGGCATAATTTAAGCTTGTCAAAAGCTTGAATCAATCTTATAATATTAGTTAATAAATGCGCTTCGCTCTTAAGTGGCGAATGAGCGGCTATCCCCCGCGAAGCAGCGAGCAGAAATCTAAGCAAGAGAGTAGAACTCGCCGTATGATCACGTAAGTATCAAATTAAGTGCCCTAAATAATTTAGGGAAGTCAGATGGTACCGTTCGCAACTAGGCGAACTCTGACACCGCAAAAGCGGTGCTTTTTGTTTTTTAGGAAGAGATTTTATGAAAAAACTATCCCCATACAATACCAGAGAGGTTGAAGAAAAAATGTTAGAATTTTGGCAGCAGGAAGATATCTTTGCCAAAACTCTAAAGAAAACTGAATCGGGCAAGCGGTTTAGTTTTTATGATGGGCCGCCGTTTGCCAACGGCCTGCCGCACTTTGGGCATAGCTTGGTGACAAGTATAAAAGACTCTATCGGCCGCTACCAAACCATGCGCGGCCGATACGTGGAGCGTCGCAACGGTTGGGATTGCCATGGTTTGCCGGTCGAGTTTGAGATTGAAAAGAAATTTGGCGTATCAGGTAAAAAACAGATCATGGAGCTGGGCTTGGAGAAGTTCAATCAGGCCTGTCGCGACTCAGTTTTTACCTATAAAAAAGATTGGGAAGACTTTTTTGATCGGATTGGTCGCTGGACCGATAAGGAGAACGCTTACGCTACGATCGACAATAGTTATACAGAGTCGGTTTGGTGGGTGTTTTCAGAAATTTACAAAAAAGACCTCATTTATAAGGGTTACAAAAGTATGCCTTACTGCCCGCGTTGCGCTACACCTTTGAGCAACTTTGAGGTCAATGAGGGCTATAAAGACGGTGTAACCGACCCTAGTTTATTTGTTAAGTTTAAGCTTGTCGACGATAGCGCTTACTTTTTGGCTTGGACCACCACACCCTGGAGTTTACCTGGTAACGTTGCACTGGCGGTCGAGCCGAATGCCAAATATGTAAAGGTTAAGCTCTACGACGACGAAGGCAATAATGAAGAGTTAATCCTAGCCGAGAAGCGCTTGGAAGCACTTAATAGCGAAACTTACGAGGTCTTAGATCGTTACATGGGTAAAGACCTGGTCGGCAAGGGCTACGAGCCGGTATTTAACCTTGAGGAGCTTCCCAAGAACGATAACCTGTACAAAGTCTGGGCGGCGGAGTTTGTAAGCGTTGAAGACGGTACAGGCGTTTTGCATGTAGCGCCAGCTTTTGGTGAAGATGATCTTAACTTGGGTTTGGAGCACGGTCTACCCGTACTAACTACTGTTGATTCGGCAGGCCTGGTGAGCGAGTCTGTGGGTGACAAGGAGATTGGGGGCCTGTTCTTTAAAAAGGCCGACCCCGTTATTATTGAGCATTTAACAAAAAAAGGAATGGTGTATGCGGCCGAGGAGCAAGCTCACACTTATCCGTTTTGCTATCGTTGCGAAACCCCACTACTTTATTATGCAATTGACACTTGGTTTATTGCTGTGTCAAAGCTCAAAGAAGAGCTGCTAAAATCTTCTGAGTCGATAGAATGGGTGCCTGGCCACATTAAAGAAGGTCGCTTTGGCAAATGGCTGGAAGGCGCTCGTGATTGGGCGATATCGCGCAACCGCTACTGGGGCGCTCCTATGCCTGTATGGGTAAACGATGACGACAAAGAAGATTTTTTGGTGATTTCTAGCATCGATGAGCTTAAAAAGTTAGCCCTAGGAAATCCTGAATTTACGGATCTGCACCGTCCACATATTGATGATGTGGTGATACAAAAAGACGGCAAAACCTATCACCGGGTTGAAGAGGTGATTGACTGTTGGTTTGAGTCGGGCAGCATGCCGTATGCTCAGGTTCACTATCCATTTGAAAACAAAGACGAGTTTAAAGAGTCGTTCCCAGCAGATTATATCGGCGAGGGCTTAGATCAAACCAGGCTTTGGTTCTATGTGTTGCATGTGATAGCGACGATCTTGTTCAACAAGCCTGCCTACAAAAACGTGCTGGTGAACGGCATGGTAATGGCGGCTGATGGCCAAAAGCTTTCTAAACGGCTCAAAAACTACCCCCCACTCGACGAGGTGTTCTCAACTGAAGGTGCGGACAGTTTAAGATTTTATTTACTTTCGAGTACTCCGGCAGTAACCGGCGACTACATGCGCTTTGACCGCTCAGCTTTGAAGGATATCCACAGGAACTTGGTTATGACACTAGCTAACAGCGCTTCATTCTTCAGTATGTATGCCGAAATTGACGGTTGGAAGCCATCGAATTTAGATAGGCCAAGCAAATTAGATAACCCATTAGATAAATGGCTGGTGGCAAGAGTTCAACAAACTGTAGAATTGAGCACCAAAGCTGCCGATAACTTTGAACTAGCCAAAGCCAGCTGGCCAGTATATGGGCTAGTAGAAGATATGTCGAATTGGTATGTGCGCCGCAGCCGCAGACGTTTTTGGAAAAGCCAAAACGATGCCGATAAAAACCAGGCCTACCAGACGCTTTATTGGTCGCTGGTTAAGATTTGCCAGCTGCTGGCTCCATGGACACCTTTTGCTAGCGATTACTTTTACAGACATCTGGTGAGTGATTTGAGTGACGCTCCAGAGTCGGTTCATTTATGTGACTGGCCAGAGTCTGGAACTGTGGACAATAAAATGCTGGAAGAAATGAAGCTAGTTCGGCAGACCGTGAATGATGGCTTGAGCGTGCGGGCCGAAGCCGGCATAAAAGTTCGCCAGCCCCTCTCAAATGCCACAATCAATAGCCCACAAGATATTTCCGCTCAACTGCAAGCGCTAATTGGTGAGGAGCTTAATGTTAAAGACGTGATAGTTAAGAAGGCCACTGAGCTTAAAGTTGAATTGGATACAAATATTACTCGAGAACTCAAAAACGAAGGTCTTGCGCGCGACATAATTCGTAACATTCAACAAGCTCGTAAAGAGGCTGGACTGGATGTCGATAACCGAATAAAGCTCAACTTAGCTACTCAATCGGAGCCATTGCTAGCGGCAATTAAACAATGTGCTCAGTTGATTTCGGCTGAGACCCTTGCCAACGAGCTTACGACCGATCCGGCAATTGATCTAGAATTCTCAAAAACTGCTACAATAGACTCTGGCGAAATTCAGATTCGCCTGAGTCAAGATGAAAAAATCCAGTAAATTATCGTTTTTTGCCCATTACGACCTGGTGTTACTGGTTTGCACTTTGTTGCTAACCGCACTAGGGCTAACAGTATTGTATTCCTCGGGTCTACGCAGCGAGGTTACACCAACTCAGCTCGATACTAGTCGCCAGATTATATATGTATTGGTGGGCCTGGGGTTGCTTTTTGGTGTGAGCCGGCTTGATTACAGGGTATTGCGAGATTATGCACCTATGCTGTATGGGTTGATGCTTGTTACGCTACTTTTTGTGGCTGTATTTGGGGCTAATAGGCTCGGGGCAACTCGTTGGATCAACCTTGGTTTCTTTCAGTTCCAGCCATCTGAATTTGCTAAGCTTTTTTTGATTATTTTCTTTGCCTGGTTTTTTTCGAAGTACTATGTCAGTTTGCGGCAGGTGCGCTATCTAATGTTTTCGGTGGCGCTACTTTTGATTCCGCTGGCTCTGGTTTTAGCGCAGCCGGATTTGGGCACAGCACTGGTGTTTGTAGCAATTTGGCTAAGTATGGTTCTAGCCAGTAAAGTGCCCAAGCGCTATGTCATTGCCTTAGTTGCAGCGGCCTTAATTGTACTGCCCTTTGCTTATCAGTATCTAGCTCCGTATCAGAAGCAACGGCTCGAGACATTCATTAACCCGACTGCTAACCCCGCTACAACTGGTTATAATGTGAATCAAGCTATAATTGCGGTTGGCTCAGGCGGTGTGTGGGGGCAGGGCTTAACGGCTGGGTCACAAAGTGAGGGTAACTTTTTACCCAGCCAACAAACTGATTTTATATTTGCTGTTCTGAGTGAAAAGCTTGGTTTTGTGGGGGCAGGCCTGGCGATTCTGATTTTTGTAGTTTTGATTTTTCGAGCCCTTATGATTGCTAGGGCTGCACCAGATTATTTTGGCAGCTTCTTTGCAGTTGGGGTGGCTGCCATGCTGCTGTTCCATGTGCTTATAAATATTGGCATGAACATGGGTATAATGCCGGTTACTGGCATTCCGTTGCCATTCATATCGGCTGGTGGTAGCAGCATGTTGGTGATGTTGGTTAGTATTGGTGTTTTAGAAAGCATCTATTTGCGCCGCCGTCCCAATCTGCTATATTCAGATCCAGAACGTGTTAGCTTTAGTAAGGTTTAGGAGAAGATTTGAAAAAGATAGTAAAAGCTTTGGGTCTTGTGGTGGTGGGTACTTTATTGATATATGGAGCTTATGTTCAGTTTCGGGTCAATACCAGCAAAACATCAGGACAGGCCAACACCTACCAAGTAAAAAAAGTAGTCGATGGCGACACCATTGAGGTGGTAATAAATGGCAAAACCGAGACCGTTCGTTTGATTGGCATGGACACACCAGAGGTGGTTGACCCGCGCAAGCCTGTGCAGTGCTTTGGCCGCGAGGCCAGCGCCAAAGGCCATGAACTCATGGATGGCAAAAGTGTGCGTCTTGAGTCTGACACCTTGGCTGGTGAAGTCGACAAATACAATCGGCGCCTAGCTTATGTCTGGTTGCCAGATGGTAGCCTGTATAATCAATATATGATAGCCGAAGGCTTTGCCCACGAATATACCTACCAGAGCCAACCCTACAAATATCAGGCTCAGTTTAAAGCTGCTCAAGCGCTGGCTAAATCTGAACAAAAAGGCTTTTGGAGTCCCAACACCTGCGACGGCGATACCAAAAAGGCTGCTAGCTAGCCATGTAGCTACTAACCTTGCGGGTAAACATGAGTAGCCAGGCGAAGGTAATACCAAAAGCTAGCATTTCGAAAGCTGTTAGGTTGAGATAACCAACTCTACTAAATAATATGTAGCTGATCAAGATGGCTCCAAGTGCAAAATAAGAGTTGGTTAGAAAAGCCGCGTCTATAAAAGGCAGTATCTTCTTTAAGCCAAGCACAATCACGCCAAAGCCAAGCACCATCGAGTAGGCCGAAAGGTTATGCAGGAGGGGCGCACGATCGTAGGGAAAGAACCCCACGCCGGCCATGCAAAGGCCCACAAATATAAACAAAATCTTTAATAGCTTAATATTCGGCTTGTTTTTAGGCCCGTGCTTTATTAGCTTAACATCTTCGAGCATATGCGAGCTGAGGGTGATCAAAATAAAGCCTGATAGAATGAGCGTAAAGTTGAAGGCAAGAGCGCTCAGGCCACTTTGAGTGCCGAGTGAGCTGAAGTTCTCTTGCCACCAGAGTGGGTTACCAGCCGTGATCATGCTTAGCATTACGCCAGAGATCATTACCACCGAGAACATACTAACTATCCGCTTGGTATTCATGGCAATTGCGGCTGGCACCAGCACATACACCAGGCCGGCCGAATAAGTGCCGACAATTATCGAAGAGGTGTATTTGTCGAGCCCTAGGTCTTGAAAGGCGGCGTTAAACAGCCACACGCCAATGGCAGTTACCATGGCGATCATGATGGCTGAGGCAATGGTAAGGGTGATCACATTAAATATCAGCTGTTTATTGCTGAGTCGCTCTTGGCCGTGGTTTACGCCATATATATAAACCGGCGGAAAAACTAACAAACAGATTACAATTCCAGCTACCAGCATTGCCAAGCCAATCGAATCCGGGCCAACTATTTTGATGGTAGATTTGTGCCAGAATGCCAACAGGCTAAGCAGTGAGGCAAGTACAATTGTGGGGACAAAGATTGTTTCGGCAATTTTTTCGTTGCTGCGGCGCGAGCGATCGAAGATCTTTAGCATGATTTTATTTTACAACCAAGACGCTACAAACGGCAATTTGTTATACTAATATGTATGAGCAAAGCCCTATTAGCAGAGAATGATAAGCAAACCTTTTCGACCCGACGACTTGAGGCCCTAACCGACGGCGTGTTTGCCATTGCTATGACCCTTTTGGTGCTCGACTTGAAAGTGCCAGAGATTGTTGGGCAAGTCACAAATACAGGATTAATGCAGGCATTAAGAGGCATGCAAAGTAATGTTGTTAGCTTTGTGGTTAGTTTTTTGCTGCTTGGCAGCATGTGGGCGGTGCACGTACGGCAATTTGAGCACTTTCATGTTGCCGATCGCCACTTTACTATGATCAACACCCTGCGTTTGCTGGCCGTGGTGTTTATACCTTTTACCACCAGCCTGGCTGGAGCCTATCCAAATCTACTAATAGCTCGCGTGTTGTTCCCACTAAACTTTTTCTTTCTTGCCCTCATTAGCTGGTGGCAGTGGAGCTACGCCACCAAACTTGATAAGCAGCTTAAGGCAAACCTCGACAAGCCAGAGATAGTGAATGGTGAGCAGCGCAACGTAGTTTTTCTACTTATATCGGCTGCAACCGTGGTGCTTTCGATCTTTGTGGGCACCTGGGCATTTTTGCTATTTGCCCTGGCGCCAGTTTTTATGCGACTGTTTACCGCTCCCGTGAAAGTGGACTAATCAAAAAACACAGCCTTGTAATAAAAGCTGTGTTTTTTGATTGTTTTGCCTAAGAGTTGTGATGGTGCGCGATGGCCATGCCAATAATGATTGGACCAGAAATTAACGCGTACAAGCCCAAGACCCAGGTAAAAGCTACGCCGGCAGCGACCGGCTGGCGTAAGATTACAAAACCAGCCAATACGCTGATTATACCCACGATTGCGAGCAGAGCTCGAGTGGAACCTTCGATTGCGCGGTTAAAAGCGAACACGACCTCGAGCACGCCGCGAAAGATCAACACAAAACCAACCACAAACAGGAAGGTTGAGAGTTGCACCACACTATCAGCTCGCAGCAAGTATACGCCCACGCCAATGCTTAGCGCACCCATTAGGAGCTTGAGCCACCAAAAGTCTTGTTTGCCGGCATAGATTATGCCGCTTACTAGCTCAACTACCCCGATTACTAATATATATAGGGCAAACACCCAGGCCAAGTTCACCAGCGTAATTGCCGGCCAAGCCAGAGCGGTTAGCCCAAACAGTACAAACACCACGCCTTTGACTACCGAAACCCAAGTTGGTTCTTGGAGGCCTGGTGTCATGTCGACAGCGACTGCTTTTGCCATTGTTAGTTACTCCTCATTATTTTATACACCCATGCTATACCTGTTGGTCTGGCGGAGTCAATCATGATCAGTAATGTCACAGACCAGCGGTTAGCTAGTTATTATGACCACACAGCTTAACGGGGAGCTTAATTATGAAGTCTAAACTCAAAAAATCAGCCAAAGTCACTGCCGTGGCTATAGCTGCTAGTGTAATGTTGCTAGCCGGAGCAGTGCCGGCCATGGCGGCCAACAGCTCTGAGCACAAGCCCAACCTAGTAGATAAAATTGCTTCGGCTTTTCACCTCAATCACGACGACGTGCAAAGCCGGGTTCAAGACTTTCGGGCCGAAAAGCAACAAGACCGCCGGGCCAAGCTCGAAGCGCGCCTAACTCAAGCCGTTAAAGATGGCAATCTTAGCGAGGCTCAAAAATCGGCTATTTTGCAAAAGGTCGATGAGCTCAAAAGCTTTGCCGATAGCCTTAAAGACAAGTCATCTCAAGACCGGCAAGCAGCTATTAAAGCTCAACACCTGGCGCTGGTGCAGTAAGCCCGCGACAACAACATTCCGGCGCCATTCGATCGCATGCTCATTATGGGGCCAAAGCCAATGCATAGACATACTAATCGATAAGCCTAATCTAGTTTAAATCAAGAAGCGACCCGCCAGAAAGCAAGGGTCGCTTCTTGGTAGATCGCATGTTGTGAGCTCAGGCAGGGCGCTCGTGTGGGCTCTGAGGCTTGATGGGTTGGGTGTCGGACTCGTCTGAGATGGTGATGAACCAGCAGATGGTTACGGCCGCAACGACTTCGTTGCACTTCTTGGCGAAGAAGTCGTTGGCATTCAGCCAATCACGCAGGCCGTCGATGCCCTCGACGGTGTCGAAGTGACTGGGTCGGAACCTGGGGGCACTGGGCGTGTAGTAGTCCAGGTAGTGCTCGCCGAACTCTCTCAATCGAGGGTCGCCAATACCTCTGAGCCGTACAGGCCGAACAAACCAAACGTCTAGCACCGGCTTGCCCTCTTCGCGCCAGTGGTAGATGTGCATTGTCCCCGGCAGGGGACCTAGCGGAGCTTCGTCCATGTGGCCTCCTTAGAGCCTCGGGTTGTTAAGGACAGCCTAAGCATACGCCTGCACAGCTTTTTGCGTCAACCCGATCTGGAATTTACCGATCAAAAAGCGTAGAATTAGACTAGCATGCCAGAAAATCAAATAGAAAGATACATTCAAGAAGTTAAGTCTGCATATCAGACTGGCCATGCTCGCGAGCATGCCTATAGACCAGCTCTAGAGCGGCTTATGTCGAGCTTCCCAGGTACGATTGGTGTTAATGACCCTAAACGCTCTGAATTTGGAAACCCGGACTTTATTTTCTTGAAAAGATCAAATAATAGTGTGGTCTTGGGTTATGCAGAAGCCAAAGATATCGACACAGACCTAGATAGGGTCGAGAAAACAAACCAACTACATCGCTACGCTGGTTACGACAACTTATTTCTTACAAACTCGCTTGAATTTAGGTTTTATAAAAACGGCGAAAAATATCAGACAATAGGAATTGGTGCTATTGATGATGGCCAAATTGAGCTCGATTCTTCGAACTTTTCTTATTTGGAAAACGAACTTAAGGCATTCTTGGAACAAGCACCAGAAAAAATAAAAAGTGGCAAGCGGTTAGCACTGATAATGGGTGCAAAGGCACGTCGTATTAGAGATAATGTCTCAGCCTATCTAGATAGTGAAGATGAAAAGAGTGCAGAGCTAGAAAAAATTTATAACATGATCAAGTCACTCTTGGTGCATGACTTAAGCCACGAAAAATTTGCCGACATGTACGCCCAGACATTAGTATATGGCTTGTTTGTGGCTCGTTATAATGATGACACACCAGCCAGCTTTACTCGACAGGAAGCTCGTGATTTGGTGCCAGACACCAATCCGTTTTTACGTGAGTTTTTTGACCATATTGTTGGGCCGCACTTTGACAAACGATTGGCCTATATCGTCGACGAGCTGTGTGAGGTTTTTTCTGTTAGTGACGTAAAAGATATTGTCCATAAGCATCTTAAGTTGACCGACCTTAATCATGACGGTAAAGACCCAATAATTCACTTCTACGAGGACTTCTTGAAGGAATATGATCCTGAAGAACGGAAAAAAATGGGAGCATATTATACTCCGATTCCAGTTGTGAGATTTATTGTTCGGCAAGTTGATAAAATTTTGAAAGAGGAGTTTGGCCTTGCTGGGGGGTTGGCCGACACGACTAAAAAGCGATTTTTGCTAAATACTAAGCCGAAGAGAACTTATAAAGATCTACATAGAGTCCAAATACTTGACCCCGCCGTTGGAACAGCAACTTTTTTGAATGAAATTATCAAATACATTTACGCAGGGCTTAAGGGCCAAGAGGGCCGATGGCTCAGCTATGCAGAACAAGAGCTTGTTCCTCGCCTTTATGGATTTGAACTAATGATGGCACCTTATACAATTGCACACCTTAAGCTAGGCATGACCTTGCAAGAAACTGGTGTAGAAAATTTGAATGAACGACTAGGCCTATACTTAACCAACACACTTGAAGAAGGCATTAAAAACCAGCTCGATATGTTTTCAAATTTTGGGTTAGCTGGTGAAGTCACCAAAGAAGCAGCATTGGCTGCAGAGGTCAAAGATGAGAAGCCAATTATGGTAATTGTGGGCAACCCTCCATATAGTGGTGAGAGTTCAAATAAAACAGACTTTGCATTAGATTTGGTAAATAAATACAAAGTAGAACCTGGTGGAAAATCTAAGCTACAAGAGCGCAATCCTAAATGGATTAATGATGATTATGTTAAGTTTATTGCGTTCGCAGAGGAAATGATCGAAAAAAATGGCGAGGGTATAGTTGCAATGATTACAAACCACGCATATCTAGATAACCCGACATTTCGGGGTATGAGATGGCACTTCTCAGAAACGTTTGACAAAATTTATATCTTAGATTTACATGGCAATGCAAAGAAGAAGGAAGTTTCGCCAGATGGCGGAATAGATGAAAATGTTTTTGACATAATGCAGGGAGTAGCAATATTGCTCGCAGTAAAGAGGGGCAGAAGCAAAGCGTCCGCACAGATTTATCTTTCTGACTTGTATGGCCCTAGAACTGATAAATTTGCTGAGATGAATGTCAACAAGATACCGTGGCAGCAAATTAAGCCCGATAATGAGATGTTTTATTTCAAAAAAGAAAAGGATTCAGAGATCGGACAATCATACCGCGAAGGCATACGGCTAAGCGATTTGTTTAGCATAAATAGTGTTGGGGTTGTAACGGGTGCCGATAAAGTATTAATAGCGTTTACAGAGCAGGAGCTTGTAAAAAACTTGGAGGCAGCAAAGTCTAACCAAGATAAACGTGGAGAATATCTAGCTACCAACGAGATTGTAGATTCAAATATTCTCCCGATTGATTATAGGCTATTCGACAGTAGACTTATTTACTTTGAATCCAATCTAATTGAGCGCACAAGACTAAAAGTTATGAAAAGCATGATCGGCAAGGACAACTATTGTTTAGTTACAATAAGGCGCTCTAGAGATAAAAATGCTGATTGGTCTTTTGTTTTTATTTCTGCATTAATGACCTCAGGCTCAACCTTTATAAGTTCTTTGGATATAAATTATGTTATGCCCCTCTACACTTATGACGATTCTGGAAATCGATATGATAACTTTAACAGGGACGAGTTAAAAAGACTCATGGTTAACATTGATTCAAAGACAGATGTTAGATTGGTGTTTGACTATATTTACGCAACACTTCACTCGACAAGTTATCGCGAAAAATATAAAGAATTTCTGAAGATGGACTTCCCAAGGGTACCCATTCCCAATAATGATCAGCAATTTAGGGCACTAGCTGAACTTGGCGGGCAACTTCGTGAGCTTCATTTAATGAATTCATCACTACTTGAAACGCTTGAAATCACCTATCCTGAGCAAGGATCAAACATAGTAGAAGATGTAAAATATTGGCCCGCCGACACCAGCACTTTTTGGAAAGGGCAAGAAAAAGAAGCAACCGTTTACAAGGCAAATACGGTAACAATTAATAAAGATCAATATTTTGGAAGTGTGCCAGAAGCTGCCTGGAACTTCTACATTGGCGGTTATCAACCAGCCCAAAAGTGGCTCAAGGATCGGAAAGGCAGAACTCTAACAAACGACGATATTGTACACTATCAAAAAATCATTAAAGCTCTAATAGAAACAGATAGAATTATGAAAGAAATTGATAAGGTCTGGAAGATTTAACCTATCTATCCCCACAGGGCGGGTCAAAGTAGGCTCGCAACTCCTTTTCTAGAGCCATCCGTTTGTTTTCATCGCAATAGCAAGCTGAATAATATAATCCGTTGTTAATGCATGCCCGCCAATCGTCGGCCCTATCATGCATTGATGCTCTATCCTGAACTGTGGATGATTCACCAATATCAATTACATCATGCCCCCCGGCATTGTTTAGTGTGCTGATTAGGTAGACGCCAGAATCATTTTTCAACGGCCGTATTTCATCGTACGGCCCTTCAAATTTATATTGATGTGTATTTGTGATCACAGTTAACATTTTTTATTATTTCCTTCTTGATAAATTGTTTGTTAAAATACAAAAAGAGCATTTGGTTAGACCCAAACTGACTCTTTGGCCGTCGCATTGCACTGCGACGGCTATTTAGTTGGAATTTTCTTTTTCACTCACGCCTCCAATTTAATATTTCTACTAATCTACCACACTAGTTGCTAAAATACAAACCACAAGGCTTGCATATTATATAGACTATATGCTATATATAGTTTATGAAAGCTAACCAGATTAAGACAAGTTCGTATAGAAAAGAGCTTTACACAGAAGAGGCAAAGCGGGACAGGTTCGAGAGAATGGCGCAGAGTAGAACTAACAAAATTTTGAATGATCTTAGACTACTTGGAAATACTAGCAATAAAGGTTTATACAAATATACTGAATCAGATGTAGAGAAAATTTTTTCAACCATTGAGGGGCGAATGGCCGAAATAAAGTGGAAATTTAAGCCCAGTAAGCGAGATGACCAGTTTAGGTTGTGAACATCTATCTCGACATCGACGGAGTGTTGTTGGCGAATGATAGGTTTGCGGCGCATGGGGCCGATGAGTTTTTACTCTACGTATTACAAAACTATCCAGATACAACCTATTGGCTAAGCACACATTGCCACGGCAACGAAAACCGAACCATCGAGGCGATTGGTAGCTTTCTTAAACCCGAAACAATGGAGCTGGTTAAAACAATAAAACCAACCAATTGGGGCTTAGCTAAAACTGAGGCCATCGACTTTAACCAACCATTCTTGTGGTTCGACGACGATCTGTATAAGGAAGAACAACAAGCGCTCGAGCAACACGACTGCATGCCTAATTTTGTAGAGGTTGACTTGCGTAAAGATGAGAATGCACTGCAGAAGCTAATTAAGAATTTTTCAAAACCGGTCCAGCCAAAAGTCTAGCCAGTTAAAAAGCTAACGCTTTTAACTTATGCTTAAATAGGCTATGATTATAGTCGATATGCTCAAAAAACTGTTAGCTTACATAAAAAGCAAACTAGGTGGCAACCATGTCTCACAAGAACAAGTAGCCGCCCGGCTTATAGTTCAGGAATACGGGGAGACCCTCCGATTGCTCGCCAAAGAGTAGAATATTTAACTCTTGCAGAAGTAGAGCGCTTTGCTCACTTTTTGGCAAAAGAGATGATGGCTCACGACGAGCCAATGCCTGATTTTGCATCTCACGATCGCAACAAGCTAGAATCTAGTTTAGACACGATTAAGCAGGGCTTTAATGGCGAAGAGCTTTATCCTAGCTTAACCCACAAAGCTGCCATGGTGTTTTATTTGATTACCAAAAACCATGCATTCGAAAACGGCAACAAACGTATGGCAGTGTGTATATTGCTGTTCTTCTTGCTTAAAAACCACAAATGGCTTCACGTTGATCCACGTAAACTTTATGATATTGCGGTATTGGTAGCGAGCAGTAAGGCTGCGGAAAAAGATATCGTATTTAAAACCGTAGAACGATTTATTACTACCAATATGGTTGATTCGCCAGACGAACTAAAGCATATATCTTTTTAGTGATAAGACTCAAGGTTGGTGATGGGGGCTATAATAGCGATTTGAACAAAACCGAAGTTTTTGTGGCTCTACTGCGCGGGATCAATGTGGGCGGGAATAATAAAGTTGAGATGGCAAAGCTCAAGGCTGTTTTTGAATCTCTAGGTTTTACAGAAGTTAAAACCTACATAAACTCTGGCAATGTGGTTTTTGCTGATTCTAAAGACAAACCCAACAAAGAGCAGCTGATCGAAAAAGCTATTAAGCAAGAATTTGGATATAGTGTGCCGGTGGTTATTCGTACTCAAGCGGCTATAGAAATGTTACTTAATAAGGTGCCAAACGAGTGGGCAAACGATGCTAACCAAAAAACCGATGTAATGTTTTTGTGGGACGAGGTCGATGACCCGGAGGTAGTTAAGGTTATAGATTATAATCCCGAGTTTGAGCATATACTGTATGTTCCTGGGTCTGTGGTTTGGAATGTCGACCGCGAGCACATTAAACAAGGCAGTGGCATTAAGCTAATTGGCACTAAGCCTTACCGTAAAATGACCGCCCGCAACATTAATACCGTGCGCAAACTCGCCGAGTTAATGAAATTCTAATTGAATATTGTCGCACCCGTATGTTACTGTGAAATTACTAGGCGGGCCAACAGGGCTCGCCCGTTCTTGAACAAGGGGGATAGCGATGCAAGCAAGCATGAGGGGTGCAGGCAAGAAAGACGAACTCGACGAACTGCAGGAGGATATCTTGGTCAGTCTGGCCGAAGAGGGGCCGATCGAAGGTGAGCTAAACGCAGCCGAAGCCCTGGCCAAAAGGATGGGTGTTCCAGTCTCGAGGCTTTCGGCCAAGATCCGACAGTTGGAACATGCTGGCCAAGTAGCAACTATCCACAATGGTGGCAACTTGGTTGCCAACGTCTATGTGACAGCCGATGGCTGTCGAGCTTGCGGGCTGAGCGCCAAAAAGGCCAATGTGCCTACCAACTTCGACGAACTGAAGGATGAGCTGGCGGCTCTCGAGCTGCCCAAAAGAAGGTCGGGCACATCGGTGAGCACATCGCTGCGCTCGGGGACTCTCGGGTGCGAGCCGAGCGGCCGTAACGGAAAGCCACCCAACAAGCGGCGCGCAAAAAAGCCGGTGCCAACACTGTCGCCGCCAGCTACTGCATCTGCCCCAGGGGTTAAGTTGCCCAGCAAGCGCGTGGTGCAGTTTGGTCTTGGTGATCTCACCGAAATGGATCGCAGGATCTTGTGCGAACTCGACAACAATGGCCAGGTTGAGTCGAACAATGCCCGGCTCGATTTGATTGGCCGCGCCGACAGAATAGCCTACGCCGAAAACGAAGAGGTGAGGCTACGACTCAAACGCTTAGCAGCCGCTGGCTACATTGAGCAGGTGCAGGTGATTCGAATCACCCCGATCGGACAGCTAGCTTTGGAGGCCGATGGCTGAGCCTTTGTAAGCGAGAAAAAGCCTTCGGGCAGAGAATAAAGAGCCTCTGCACGGAGGCTCTTATTCTTGCAGTCATGTTTTTATGCGCATAACGTTATAATAAGTGTATTAAGTAGCAGCCCATGAATTTGATCGACGTATTAATAATACTGGCAGTTATATACAGTATTTACCGCTGGAGCCAAATTGGCTTGGTGGCTGGTTTGAGTACTCTAGCCGGCACCCTGGGTGGCTTGGTGGCTGGGGTGCTGATTGCGCCATGGGCAATGAACCAGTTTACTGATCCCAACCTGCGATTTGTGGCGGCTATGGCTACGATTGGGCTTATGATGCTGGGCTTTGGCTACTGCTTTGCGTGGCTGGCCAATAAGCTAAACCAAAAGATTGAGCAAGCTAAACTCGATAAGGCCAACTCTATTTTGGGCGGGGTATTTAGCATTTTTGCGGTCTTAATTGGTGTTTGGCTGCTAGCCTCGGTTTTGGCTACCAGCCCATTTGATTGGCTAAACCGGCAAATTGGCCGCTCGGCCGTAGTTCAAACTCTTAATAAAAACCTGCCGCCAGCGCCGCCAGTGGTGGCTCGTGTGAGCAGCCTATTTAATAATCTTGAATTTCCGCAAGTCTTTGTGGGGCCAGCGCCAGCTCCGGCTACACCGGTCGATGCAGCTGGCCCAGCCGAAGTTAAGTCGGCCGTGGCTGCAGCTGGGCTTTCAACTGTTCGTATTGAGGGCAATGGCTGCGGTGGCCGCTTAGATGGCTCGGGCTTTGTAGTGGCTGAAGGCCTAGTTATGACCAATGCTCATGTGGTGGCCGGGATAAACGAGCCGTTTGTACAAGACTCAAACGGCAGTCATCGCTCGGCAGTGGTTTACTTTAATCCAGATCTCGACGTGGCAGTGTTACGAACAAGCAATCTGGCGGGCTCACCACTGGCGGTTAGTAACGTAGCAGTGACGCGTGGTACCAAAGCCGCGGTGCTGGGTTTTCCGGGCGGCGGCGGCTTCGACGCTAAGGCGGCAGGCGTAAATCGGCAAATTACAGCTCGGGGGCTAAACATTTATGGCAACTCCAGCTCTACTCGAAACATCTATGAACTCCAAACCCAGGTTGTGCCGGGCAATTCGGGCGGTCCCGTAGTGTTGCCCAACGGCACGGTTATTGGCATGGTATTTGCCCGGGCCGAAGACGGCTCAGGAGTGGGCTACGCCATAATCTCGCCCGATCTTGTTGGTATAATTAACCAAACCCAAGGGTTGTCTAGCCCGGTTAGCACCCAGACTTGTGTCGATCGAGTATAATAGCAATATGAAAACCATTACGCCAAAAGACGGTCGCAAGCTTGCCTACGAAGATGTCGGCAATAAAAACGGCCAACAAGCTAGTAGACAGTATAGCCGAAAGTGCATTGAGTGATGAGCCGACGCTGAATGATCCAAAATTGCGACCAATGTTATAAGTTTAAATGGCCGAAGCATTGGCCCAAAATGGCGAGAGCGCGCTCGAAGACATGAGGACTTTTCTGAATTGGATCTTTAAGCCCGAGCAAGTTGAATAACCGGCCGAAATATTTTTTTGGCGAAAGCGATAAGATTATAAACCCTAAGATAGGCCAGGTTTTACACTCTCGATTGCCAAACTCCAAGTTGCACATTTGGAAGAATAACGGGCACTAGGCAGTGTTTTCGCACTGGCCAGGTTTTTTAAAAGCCTAGGCTAACTGTTACAATAAACTGATGGCAATTCAGCTCACCAAATCAGATTATTTGCTTTACTTAAAGCACCCGGCTTGGCTATGGCTTAAAAAAAATAGGCCTAAATTCTTGCCGCCGATTACAGCCAACCAACAGGCCATATTTGATGATGGCAATCTTTTTGAAACCATAGTCGAGCAAAAGTTTACTGGACTTACACGACTAGGCTTTGAAAATTATGATGAATACAAGAGCTTAACAGCCCGAACCAAAAAACTGCTCGACGCAGGCGATAAGTTGATCTCTCAGGCTCGCTTTGAAGCCAACCAGCTAACCTGCATATGCGACATTGTGGAACAAGTTGGCGAACGCGAGCTAGAACTTTATGAGATCAAGGGCAGCACCCGGGTTAAGCCCGAGCACATCGATGATCTGGCCTTTCAAACAACAGTATTGATGGGCGCAGGCTACAAGGTTAGTAAAATTTCGGTAATTTTTTGTAACAATCGCTACGTGCGCAATGGCGAGGTTGATCCAAATAAGATCTGTGTAACCCAAGATGTTACGGCCTTGGTAGCGGCGCGAATCTCGCAAACTAGAAGAGAGATAAAAAAAGCGCTGCAAGTAGCAGCTCAAGCCGAAATGCCCAATCCCAGCCCGGCTCGAGCCCGACTCGGCAGCTTTAAGGAGTGGCGAGATATTTATTTGAAACTACGACCCCAAGCCGAGCCTTATAACATCTACACCTTGTGTCGTAGCAACGAGCATGTAATTGCCGAACTTGAGCATCGCGGCATAAGTCGACTGGTCGATATTCCAGAAGATGTTGAGCTCAAGCCGGCTCAGCGTTGGCAGGTCGATGCCACAAAAAGTGATGAGCCGATTGTGGACGGCGAAAAAATCGATAAGTTTTTGGGCGGGCTGGCATATCCTTTGTACTTCTTAGATTACGAAACGCTGGGCTCGGTAGTGCCGCCGTTCGATGGGCTAAGACCGTACCAGCAAATGCCTTTTCAATACAGCCTGCACGTTATCGATAATCCAGGCGGCGAGTTGCGCCATCGTGAATACCTGCATAGCTCGGGCGACAACCCGAGCCGACCGCTCCTGGAGCAATTAAAAGAAGACATCGGCGAACAGGGCACAGTATTAACTTGGAACGAAGGTTTTGAAAAGTCTTGTAATACTCTACTCGGCCAACAGTGTCCTGAATTTGCTAGCTTTACCAACCAATTGAACGATCGAATTAAAGACTTAATGCTGCCGTTTTTTAAGGGCTGGTACATCGATGCTGGCTTTTATGGCTCGGCTAGCATAAAGAATGTATTGCCAGTTCTGGTGCCCGAGCTCAATCACAAAGATATGGAAATTTCCGAGGGCATGACCGCTCAAAGACTGTGGATGCAAACGATCTTAGGAGGTGCCGAAGATGGCAAAGAAGAACTGCTAAAAAATCTTCGGGCCTATTGCGAACTCGATACCCTAGCCATGGTAAAGATCTATGAGTTTTTGCAGCAACGGCAAAGGCCAGCACCATTAGAGGCGACCCAACCAACTCTTTTTTAGAATTATTGACGTTTCTGCCAGGGCCAACGGCCGTTGATTTCCATTTCAAATGTAATGCTCAGGAACGAGCGAATAAGCACAATGACTGCAAGCACGATAACTGATTGAATGTTAAAACCCGTGGCAACAGATCGAATAATGTCACCAGCAACTAAAAATTCTAGACCTAGCAGAATACTGCGGGCCAGGTCCTTACGGTAATTTAGGTAGATCTCCTCGCCCGCCATGCGAGCGCTATAGTGGTTGATTAGCCAATAGGTTGAAATGATAATTCCAAAAACAATTACAGCAACACCTACAACATCAAGAATCTTGCCGACTGTTGAAAGATAGCTGTTAAGATCTGCCATAATTTTTATTATGGCCTTGGCGTTTCCTGTCGTCAATATGGCGTATAATTTTAACATAACACAGGAGTCACATATGCATATTCAAAATCTAAAGCAAAAAACACTCGACAACACAACCTTTCGCACAGTTTTGGCCAACGGCAAGAACACTCAGGTTGTAGTAATGGATGTTAAGCCTGGCGAGGACATCGGCAAAGAGGTTCACCCAGATAACGATCAAGTTTTGTATTTGGTTTCGGGTAAGGGCACGGTCTATTTAAGCGGCCAAGAGAGCGAATTTAATCCCGGTGACTGCGTGCTGGTGCCAGCAGGGACTGAACATAATTTCACAACTGTGGGCAACCAGCCAATGAAGATTATTACCACCTACAGTCCGCCACATCACCCCGAAGGAACAGTCCATACGACCAAGGCCGATGCCGAAGCCGCTGAGGCAGGCAAGCATTAGCTAAAAAAGCGAAACAACTCACCATCCGAGCCGATTTGTTGCTTGATAGAACTCTGTCAGAAGCCGACCGAAAGGGGTAGGGTAAGCCTCGAGCACAAGGTGCAATTTGTCTTCGTTCAAGGCTTATCCTTCCTGCGGGATGCGAATTGTGTGCCTATTGTAAACTGGTATGGGTGCAAAATCAACAAATCCTTGATAATCGACTTGAGAACTCCTATTATTCGGCTTAAGATAAAAACATAAACGAGGAATGTGTGTTGGCTGAAACTAAGGAAGCAAAAAAAGTAACCGGTGCAAGTTCGGATCTTACGGTCGGCAAAATTGTTGTATATGTAACCTATGGTGTTGTGGTCTTTGCTGAGATTGTACTGGGGTTTAGGATCTTCTTCCTACTCTTTAATGCCAACGCCAACACGCCGTTTGTTAGGTTTATTTATAACACCAGCAACGACTTCTTGGCACCGTTTCGCGGTATTTTTCTACCCCACGATAGTGTAACCGGGGGCTACCTAGATGTTAGTGCGCTATTCGCACTAATTGTATACGCAATAATTGCGGTTCTAATTCAATCGCTCATGCGCAAGTTAGATTCGAGAAGCTAGTGAGCCAAAACCATAAGCGCTAAATCCACCAAAGCTCGGCAGGTATTGAACATTATAGATCAGATTGTGGTGCTGAAGAAATTCAAGACGGGTTAGTAGACAACCAAACGAATCGTACGCTAAATGCCAACTTCCGCGGTCACATATATAAGCACGAGTGGATTGTGATATTTATCTTGTACACTGTGGCCATGTTCTTTGTGTTGCAGATAGACTTTGGCAAGACCCTACTACTGCGGCTAATTGCGGCTGTATTAGCAGCCGGGCTCACGCTGGTACTGTTCATACTTGGCAAGTTAAGCACACTAACTCACAAAAAAGCCAAGTACATTTACGAATCATATCAAAGGCTACTCGATAGCGACTTTCGTAGGGTCGATTAGCACTCCCGCTCTGTTAGTGCCAGAAGACTGTTTACTCTAAGGTGTGCAAGTTGTTACAATAAGGGTCTTATGAGTAAAGTTTACGACGTTATTATTATTGGTTCTGGCCCAGCCGGCTACACTGCGGCTATCTATGCTAGCCGTGCTAATTTGAGCACTCTCATGATTGCTGGTGATGCTCCTGGTGGGCAGTTGCTGTTGACTTCTGAGGTCGAGAACTTTCCTGGATTCCAAGAGGGTATTTTGGGCCCAGAGCTAATGGAAGAAATGAAAAAGCAGGCTCTGCGCTTTGGCACGGAGTTTAAGTCCGATCTAGTTACCAAGGTTGATTTAAGGTCAAATCCAAAAAAAGTTTGGGTAGGTAGCAAAGAATACGCCGCCAAAACCGTAATTGTTAGTACCGGGGCGAGTGCTAACTGGCTCGGGCTGGAAAATGAAACCAGACTTATGGGCAAGGGCATAAGTGCCTGTGCTACCTGCGATGGGTTCTTTTTTTCGGGCAAACATGTGGTTGTGGTGGGTGGTGGTGATAGCGCCATGGAGGAGGCCTTAACTTTAGCCAAATTTGCTAGTAAAGTCACAATTGTGCACCGGCGCGATGGCTTTCGGGCCAGTAAGATTATGCAGAGCCGGGTGTTCGATAATCCTAAGATCAAAGTAATTTGGAATAGCGAGGTTGTGGATGTTTTGGGTCGAGACTTTGTTGAAGGTGTAAGGCTTAGAGATACTATAACTAATAAAGAAAAAGACTTTGCCTGCGAAGGGCTGTTTGTGGCCATTGGCCACACGCCGGCTACCGAGCTATTCGAAGGCCAGCTCAAGCGTGACGCCAAGGGTTACCTGCAACCAAAAGCCAATACCAGTACCGAAATTCAAGGCGTATTCGCAGCTGGCGATGTAGCCGACGCACGGTATCGCCAGGCGGTGACGGCGGCAGGCGAAGGCTGCAAAGCGGCGCTAGAGGCGGAACATTACTTGCAAAGTCTTGCCAAAGGATAGCCCAGGCGCTATGGATCAAACAGTTCGAATTCGCACCATCCGGCCACATGAAAGTCAGAAAATGCGAGGAGTCTTTGAACAAGCTCTGATTACCGATTTTGGTTACTTTTCTAAAGACCGAGTAGATTCGGTGCTGCGCCAAAATTCTCTGCTACGACTGATCCGCAGCAGTCTTGATCCTCGGCGCATCTTGCTAGGGGCGTTTGTGCAACGCCAGCTGATTGGTTACTGTCTAGCCGCCATCGAAGCCGACCGCAGTGGCTTTGTTTTTTGGTTGTTTGTGGCGCCGGCTTATCGCGGTCAACATATTGGTCAATCCTTGCTCGAAGACACCGAGACTCGTCTGCGCCGCAAAGCCGTGACTGCGATCCGGCTGGTTACCCATAATCAGCAGGCTTTCTATGCTAATCATGGCTACCAATTAGGCGACACCATGCAGCTGACTGGCGAAACTACCTCGGTGTATCTAATGCAGAAAGAGTTGGCATGAAGGCCAAAAAAGTTCAGCGCCAAGTTAAGTTATCCTCGCCAAACGATCCGGCAACTCCTGAAGCATTGGGTCAACCCGATGAGTCGGAGTCAGAAGCGAGCAGTATGGCCAACCATAAATCAAGAAGATCAAGGTGGCACCGCTGGCTCAAAGTCTTATTGATTGTGCTACTTATCGGCTTGGTAGCAGCGGCCGCAGCTTGGAACTTGCTCAAAAAGGCTCCAGCCGATGGTATTGTGCAGCCGAGCCAGCCCAACCCAAGCTCGCCTTTTGTGCCGGCTACGGGCAAGGTTTTGCAGGCCGAAGCCCCCGCTCAATTTACGCCTGAGCAGGTTCGTGCTATGGTGCTACAAACCAATCCTCGGTTTGATTTACCAGTGCAGGGTGCAGTGACCAAGCAGGTATTTTCCTACACTAGCTCTGACGGCCAGAGCGATAAGGTTCCGGTTTATGCCCGAGTGTATGTGCCCAGCCCGACCAGTGCCAGTAATCAGTTGCCGGTCTTAGCTTTTGGTCCGGGTACTACCGGCCTGGGTGATCAATGTGCCGCCAGTTTAGAAAACCCTGCTAAACGCAACTGGGCAAACTATGATTCACTGATGATGAGCTATGCCTCCCAGGGCTATGTGGTGGTAATAACTGACTACGAGGGTATGCGCGATCCAGCCCGAATTCAACGCTACATGGTTGGAGATCTGGAAGGCCGAGCGGTCTTAGATAGTGTACGGGCGCTGCGTAACCTCGAACTGAGTCGAGACAAACTCGACAACTCTCGAATTTTTGCTGGCGGCTACTCCCAGGGCGGCCACGCTGCCTATTGGGCCGACAAAATCCAAGCTACCTATGCCCCCGACATCTCGCTGCGCGGAGCCATTGGCTTTGGCCCGGTTACCAGCGTTGAGCAAACCTGGGCCGACACCGCCGGCACAGCCAACATTAACTGGTTTGGGCCGTTTATCTTGGTGGCCTATGGTGATTGGTATCGTCAGATTTACCCAATAAGCGACATCTTGCAGGCTCGTTGGGTGGGTGCGCTCAAAAACGATGCCTTGCGAGAATGCATTGATACGGTCAACAATTATTGGCCTAGCAATGTGGGTTTAAACCGCTCCAATACGCTCTATACCCCGCAATTTTTGCAGTCTTTGCGCAGCGGAGATCTCAAGAGTAACCCCAAGTATCGTTCCTTGGCTTGGGATTTGTATCAAAATATTGTTGGCAACAGCAAGTCTGCTACTCCCAAACTGATCAATCAAGGTCGGTACGACAATGTGATTCTGCCATCACAATCCACCACCGCGCTGCGCCGTTACTGCACCAGCGGCAACAATACCTACTATCGTAGTTACGATCAGAGTCCGGCTGCCGTCAATGCCTTCAACCCAAAGGGCTTAGTTGATCACTATACAATCATGGCGGCTAGCTTTCGAGACACTCTAGCTTGGATGGAACTTGCAGCTAAAGATCAATTGGGTAAGAATAGTTGTTAGTAAGCTAATCGTGTTAAACGGAGAAACCCATGTCACAGGTAATAAATGATACGAATTCCAAAGCGCTACAAGTACACTTTCTGGCAGAACAAGCTGTCAAGAATCATGCCAACAAAGCTTTATTCAGACAGCTTAAGTTTGCTGGTCAATATAAACAAGCAGCTTTGGTGCTCGAGCAGAACAGCCTATTTATTGGCCTAAGCTTTAAGCCAGTGGCTAAGAATGCCGACCCGTTTTGCAAAGTTCAGTGGTACGAGGTTGGCGCTAAAATAGCCAATACCCTGGAAGGCACTAAGATCAAAACTATTGAATTAACCAAACCAGCTGGCAGCTTTGGTGCCGAGGATCTACAGCGCTTAGCATTAGGCATAATGCAGGCGGGCTGGCACTACGATAAGTATTTAGACAACAAAAAGGCCAAAACCAAACACTACACAATCTACTTAGACTCTTTTATGCAAAAACTTGCGAAAGATAGTCTAATTAAAGAGATCGAAGCCCTTGATGATGCAATGCGGTTAACTCGCACAATTGTAAATGAACCGCCCGAGGATCTTAACCCGCACACCGTAGCTAAACTAGTCGAGGCCGAGTTTAAGCCGTTCAAAAACGTCATCGTTAAAATATTGGGCGAGCAACAGCTAGAATCTTTAGGCATGCAGGGCGTTATGTTTGTTGGCCGAGCAAGTCGTTATCAGCCGCGCTTGGTGCACGTTACGCTTAAGCCCAGCGGCAAAGTTAAAAACCGGATTTGCTTAATTGGTAAGGGCATCACCTACGACTCCGGTGGGCTAGATATTAAAACTGATCAGCACATGAAGACCATGAAGATGGATATGGCCGGTGGGGCTACCATGTTTGGTGTCGCCAAGGCTTTGGCGCAACTAGGTCTCAAAAATACCGAGCTACACTGGCTGAGTGCATTCGCCGAAAATATGATTGGCCCCGACAGCTACAAGGCCGACGACGTTATTACTACCTACTCTGGTCAAACGGTGGAGGTTTACAATACCGATGCCGAGGGTAGACTTACTCTGGCTGACGTATTGAGCTACGCGACCACTTTTAAACCGGACTATATAGTTGATGCAGCCACACTTACGGGTGCCGCAATTGGCGCGGTTAGTGAGCGGTTCACCGCCCTAATGGGTAATGACGCTAAGTTGATTGATAGTTTGCTCGATACATTTAGAGCCGAGGGCGAGTACACACTATACACACCCATGCCAGAGTCCTTGCGCGAAGAGGTAGCTGGCGACATAAGCGACCTAATTAACACTAGCAAACTAGACCGTATGGCTGGGCACATTACGGCCGGACTATTTTTGAGCCATTTTGTAAATCAAAACAATTTTCGCAATCCCGATATTAGGCTTGGCAAACCGCAGGATTACCCGTGGGTACACCTAGATATTGCCGGCAGCGCCTTTAACAATAGCAAGAATGGCCTAGAGACCAACGGCGCAACTGGGCAGAGTGTGCGCTCATTGGCGGCCTGGGTTCAACAGATAGATCAAGACTAGTCAGTTTTGTGCTAATATAGGGTATGCAGCCCGAAAACACCGAAACAGTTGTTATTCTTGATTTTGGCTCTCAATATACCCAGCTAATTGCTCGCAAAGTTCGCGAGCTGAAGTGCTTTTGTGTAGTATTGCCTTTTAGCGCAAATTTGGACGAAGTTAAAACTCATAATCCCAGGGCGCTGATTTTTTCGGGCGGCCCAAATTCAGTTTACGATCGCAAAGCACCCAAGTTGAATCCAGCATTTTTAGAGCTTGGTGTGCCCGTGTTGGCGATTTGTTATGGCATGCAAGCGATTGCCCAGGTCTTGGCTGGCAAGGTGGAACGCGGCGATACCCGCGAGTATGGTCAGGCAGAGATTAAGTGCTTAATAACTTCACCACTGTTCAAGGGCTTACCCAAAAAATCAACTGTCTGGATGAGTCATGGCGATTATGTCGCCAAACTACCCCGCGGCTTTAAGCTGCTGGCTACTAGCCAAGGCTTGCGCGCTGCTATTGCCGACCATAAACGTCGGTTTTTTGGTTTGCAGTTTCACCCTGAGGTTACTCACACTGAGTTTGGCAAGCAAATCTTACATAACTTTTTGTTTGGAGTGGTGGGCTTGCGCGGTGATTGGACACCGGTCCAGTTTATTAAGACCGAGCTTACCAAAATTCGTGAACTGGTAGGTGATCGTAGGGTTATCTGTGCTCTCTCGGGCGGCGTTGATAGCTCTGTGGCTGCCACCTTGGTGAGTAGGGCGGTTGGTGATCAGCTAACCTGCGTGTTTGTAGACAATGGCCTATTGCGCGAAGGTGAGTATCGGCAAGTGTTGGCAGCTTACAAGAAGATAGGCTTGAAGGTTAAACCGGTAAATGCCAGCCAGCAATTCTTAGGCAAACTCAAGGGTGTAACCGACCCTGAGCGCAAACGTAAAATTATTGGTGCTGAATTTATTAATGTTTTCGACGCGGCCGCTCACACGATTAAAAATGTAGATTTCTTGGTGCAGGGCACACTTTACCCCGATGTCATCGAATCGGTTTCGGTACATGGCCCATCAGCCGTGATTAAATCACACCACAATGTTGGTGGCTTACCCAAGAAAATGAAGCTCAAGCTGATTGAGCCATTACGCGAGCTATTTAAAGACGAGGTGCGGGTAATTGGCAAAAAGCTGGGCTTACCGAGCTACATTACGCAGCGCCAGCCGTTTCCAGGTCCAGGCCTAGCCATCCGCATATTGGGCGATGTGACAGCCGACAAACTCAAGCTACTGCGTGCGGCCGACACGATCGTGACTAGCGAGATCGAGGCTGCTAGGGGTGTGCCCAGGCCCTGGCAATACTTCGCGGTGCTGTTGCCAATCAATTCAGTTGGCGTAATGGGTGACGCTCGTACTTATGAGCAAGCAATTGCTATTCGAGCCATTAGCTCGGTCGACGTTATGACAGCCGACTGGAGCGAACTGCCACCACATCTACTTAAAAAAATCTCCTCGCGCATTGTCGGCGAAATCCCAGGCATTAACCGCGTGGTTTACGATATTACTAGCAAACCACCTGGTACAGTGGAGTGGGAATAGTCTAGCTTTCGCTCTTGCGACTCCGACATGTCGTCAGAGTGAGCTCATCAGAACAAATACACATTTGTTTAGCTAGCTGCTACCGACAGGGGCGAGTTCCCCCGTCGGCGCATGAACTTAGGCTTTGCCTCCATATTGTTCGCGCAGGCCTTTGGCAATTGCTTTGGCTGTCGCTTCCATCTTTGGCCCAAACACTGTGCGCTTATGGCGAACCTTGTGCACGTAGTCGAGATTGGGCTTCGATTCGACTAGTCGTAAGAAGTCAGACGCACAGATTGAGGCACGATCTGGAGCTAGGCCTTTTATTTTTAGCCTGGCTTGCTTGAAGTCTTCGGGGCAGTCCTGGTAGTGCTTGCCAGCAGGTTGCTGGCCGTAGAAGGCGATGTGCACGAAGTTGGCAACGGCTTTGCCGGCCAAGCGTGGCTGAATGCCGAGCTCACGGGCGATTTCGCTGGTGAGCTGGCGACTCAGCCAGACATCGTCGAGCGGGTCACTTTGTGCTGGCATTAGAACTCCCGATAGTGCTCAAGTAGGTACTGGGCAGCGCGATAGCCCACCCACCTCCTTGTGCTACCCATGTTCTTTGGCCCAAGCACTAGTTTGCCATCGACTTCGCCGCTTTCCCTGTATTTGTGGGTGCCCATGATTAGGACGAAAGTGTCGGCTCGGATTGTCGAGAGGTTGCCGACCCCGTCCTTCATATGTGCCAAGTCGGGGTGGTACCGGTTAGTTGGCGAGCTATCGCTTTCTCGAACGGCAATCCACACCGCAGAAAAGACTCGACTCAATTGCCCTCGTTTTACATCGAGCCTGTCGGCTAGCTTCTGCCACGCTTCTCTGTCTAGCCAAATCTCCCCGAGACGCTTGAGGGCTTTTTGATTGATTCTTAAATCGGGCATAGATCTTGCTTGTGAGAGTGGCTCGGCTGTGGCACGCTCAATGCTGATTGCTTCTGGTTCAGCGGCTCTAATCAGACTTTCAAGAGCCTTCAGGGTTGAGGGGGGAACCGAGTCGAAGGGGATGGTGATGTGCAGGTGGAGGCTGAAAGGTTCGTTCATGGTTCGGCTCCTTTGTAGGTCGATGGATTGGGTGGGCGAACTAGAACGTTGAGATTATATAATAAATACACACCCTAAGCAAGCAACAAAGTCTTATCGTTCGAGACTTTAGTCGAGAACTATGGCCGAAAAGTTCTCGTCGATGACTTCTCGAACTGTAAAATAGATCCCGGATCGGAGTCCGGGATGACGGCCTTGGGGCACCAAAAAACCAGGCTTTTGCCTGGTTTTACCCTGTTTTGACTCGCTTTAGGACTATTTAAGCTTTAATGTCGGTGATTGTGATTTTACTTACGCGCTGACGGTGGCCAGTCTTGGTTTTTTGGCGCTTTTTGGGCTTGTACTTCAGAACGGTAATTTTTTCGCCCTTTACGTCGGCAGCGTCTACCTTAGCTTTAACGATGGCGCTTTCTAGAGTTGGCTTACCAACCTGAACCTTGTCACCATCTATCACTAGGAGTGGCTTGAATTCTACAACGTCTTTGTCGGCATGCAGCAGCTCGGTCTCGATGGTCTGACCTTTCTCTACCATGTACTGCTTAGAACCGCTTTCGATTACTGCGATCATCTGAGTTTTCTGTTCCTTTCTGAAAAATTGACAATAGAGCATTGTATCAAACCTGGAGCCATATGTCAAGAACCGCTTTTTGGGTTCTGTCCACTAAACCGGAACAGCTATACTTTTAAGTAGTGTAAATGGGTCACGAAACAGTTCTGGATGGCTTCTTCTGGCCTGAAACTCTGCTAAGATCCCGCCTAAGAAACATTTAATGAAATGATCTCTAGTGCGA